>DCVU01000050.1 GCA_002327415.1 Smithella sp. UBA2180 | reverse complement strand
CTGGCAAAAGGATCAAGAAATAACTGAATTAACTTTTTTCATATTTATTCTTTTTAATGTATTTTTTTTTTGATGAATGAAATCTAAATTACTTCTTTTGAAAATCATTCTTTTCTAACTTTTCATTATATTCATCATGTCCGACTATTCAAAACAAGAAACTTTTTGAAATGTTGATATCTCTCTTATAGGGACTTTTTTATTTAACAATTCTCCAGGAGACTTGTTTTTTAAACAATAAGATTGTTCCAAATAAATATAGACCGGGGACATTTTTGAATTGAATATTTTTGATTCAATCAACATTTCATTAAAAATTTCACAAATTCCTGAATCTTCTTTAATAAACCCTCTTACCTCTGGAACGGAAATCGCATCCTTTTTAGAACTGTTCACTATTTCAATATAACCAATGTAGTTTTTGTATTCTTCTACTAAACTCTTTACTGCATTAAAAATAACACTAATATTTTCAAATCCGGAAACAGGGATAATCCCTCTATAAAAAACATGACTTGTTCTATTCGACCGAGATGATGTGGGGCTATGTTTCCCAAAAAACGTTGTTGATTTATGTTTTTCCAAAATAGTAAAACTAATTGGTAAAAGAGAGTTTATAAATTTATGAAACTCGTTCAACATTTCAGGTGACCATGTTGTCGGGAGTTTTTGGTGGTCATTGGGGGACATGATTTTAATCCTTTCCTTTTTACTTTCAACTCCACTTTATTATTCTCTCTGGAAGATTTTACCAATTGCAATAACGATTTTTTTAGGTAACAGCACCAAATTTTTCACTTTTAATTTCTAATTTACCCAAAGAAACCCCTTTAGAAAAAAACCGGATAAAGGTCTTGAAACAAGAAATTTCAAGACCTTTCCTCTTGACTGGACTCGTTTGAATTTCTTCCCATTTAATATTTTAAGCTATCAATTCCTCCTTCTTACTTGAATGCTGAAACAATGGATTCTCTCGCTTCCTTCTTTGGCTGAAGGCCACAATAATTGACTCAGCCGCTCCTTCCAATGATATTCTCTCTGTATTGATGATCATATCATAGTGTGCGGGATCGGTAAGATCGGCATTAAAATACTTTCTTACGAAGGCCCTGCGGTTATTCTCAGTTTTAACGATATATTGTTCCGCCTCGGCTTTTGTATATCCCCTGTCATCCATAAAATGTCTGATTCTTAATTCTATAGGAGCAATTATTCTGACCTTGAATGTCCTTTCCCGCGGCAGAACATAACTTGCTCCCCTGCCGACCATAATTACATTGCCGAAGGCTCCGATAGTTCCCACTACTTTAGTCAGATGCTGTAAGTATTCCCCCGGCCATGGACGATTTTCTCCAAACAAAGACGACAGAAGCGTGTCCCTGAATGTTACTTCTCTTTCATCAAGAGATTGTATTACTTTTCTGCTCATCTTGGCACTATCGGCAACGTGTTGAATAATCTGGCCGCCTATAAGGTCTAAATTTAAAGCTTTAGACAGTCTTCTGGCAATTTCACTTCCTCCGCTTCCCGGTTCTCTTGATATAGTAATTACCGGTCCTCCTTTGAAATTCTCTATCTTGACTCCCTGTTTTAAGACTTTATCCAGCAGTTTTCGCCACTTATCCAATTGCTGCGAAACCATCTGATCCATGATTGTTTCTTTATCTTCCCCTTCATCAGAAGCTTTTGTTTTAATAGATAAGTCTCTTGTATAATCAGGGCAATAGCTTCCAATCAATGAGTCTTTTTCTAATTTAAACCTTTTTTGACACTCCCTGCGCCAGGCGCAAATACCGCAAATGTGCATTTCTACTGTCATAGTGATCACCTTCCTTTTTGTCGACGGCAATAGCTTTTGAGTTGTTAACTCAACGCCTCAAAGCCGGCAACAATATCCAGCAGTTCTTCTGTTATAGTCATCTGACGCGTGCGGTGAAACTGCACGTGCAGATCCTGCATTTGTTCTTCAATATTCTTTTCCGCGTTCTGCATGGAAGCCAGGCGGCTGGCGTTTTCACTTGCCAGCGACTCGGCAAACGCGCGGTAAAGCGAAACAAAAAGATATTCTCTGATCAGCGAAGAAAATATTTTATCGGTGTCCATCCGGAAAATGGGCAACGATTTGGAATCCCATTTCTTGCGGGCGATTTCCTTTAGCCAATCGCGATTTACAGGCAGGAGTTGAACCTTATAAGGGCGATAGTTGGCACCGCTGATATAATCGTTGTAGAACAGCACAAAATGATCAACATTCTGACGAAAATGCCACTCTTCAATAACCATAATTATTTCCTGAACCAGCGCCGTTATCCCCGCCGTGGAACTCGGAGTGGCCATCAATTCATCTATTGGTTGTCCCGCGTCCTCCACATAATCCGCCACGCGCGCGCCCACCGCCAGCACTTTGCGGTTTTCTTTTTTCACACCGGCTTCTTTGATGCTATCCAGCGCAAAAACAGAAATCTGTTCGTTGAGCTGTCCGCACAAGCCCTGATCCGAACCGAAAACTATCGCTCCCATTCGCTTAACAGTAGCGTCTTTGCTTTGCATCATCGCGCCCATGCGTTCTTTGAGCACAATTTGCAGTCCCATCTCTACAGTCCGGTTATAGTCGTCAAGAGACTCCACCGCCTTTTGATATTGCCGAATGCTCACGGCGGCCAAAGCCTTCATCGTTTTGACCACCGATAGAAGATCCCCCGCGCTCTTAATTCTTCTTTTCAGGGACTCAGTTGTTTGCATTGGCATCCTCAATTTCTTCAAACGGCGCGATGGCCGGTTTGATTTTATCCATAATGTGATCGCGATCGGTCATTTCCAGTTTTTTACCCTCTTCGATACGCCCGCACAATTCCGGCAATTGTTCGTTGACGGTTTGCAGCAGTCGCGCTTCCACTTCGCGTATCTTATCGATCGGAACGTGATCAAGCGCACCGCCGGTCACGGAAAGCAGACTGGCAATCTGTTCTGACGCTCGCAGAGGCTTGTACTGCCCCTGTTTGAGAATTTCACGCACGCGCCAGCCTCTCTCCAGTACCCGCTTCGTACTTTCGTCAAGCCTTGTTCCGAAACGGGAGAACGATTCCAGCTCTTCAAATTGCGAGTAGGAAAGCCTAAGATCGCCTGCCACGGATCGGTAGGCGGGTAACTGCGTTTTGCCGCCGACGCGCGACACGGATTTGCCAACATCCACCGCCGGCAGAATGCCTTTGTTGAAAAGCACCGGCGAAAGATAAATCTGCCCGTCTGTTATGGAAATCAGATTGGTCGGAATATAAGATGACATGTCCTGAGCCTCGGTCTCTGTAATGGGCAGAGATGTCAACGAACCGCCGCCCAACTCCGGCCGCATATGCGTGGAACGCTCTAATAGACGTGAGTGAATATAAAATATATCGCCGGGGAAAGCTTCGCGTCCCGGCGGCCGCCGCAAGAGCAGAGAAACTTCCCGGTAAGCACGGGCATGCGATGTCAGATCATCATAAATAATCAAAACATCTCTTCCCTGCTCAACGAAATATTCTCCCATGCTCGTGGCGGCGTAAGGCGCGATAAACTGCAGGCCCGGCGTGTCTTCACCGGTGGCCACGACCACGATACACGATCCCATGACGCCGTGATCGCGCAGTTCGGCGATAACCTTGGCCACATCGGCGCTTTTCTTGCCGACGGCGCAATAAATGGAGATGATTCCCGTTTCTTTCTGGTTGATGATTGTATCAACGGCGATGGCTGTTTTGCCGGTCATCCTGTCACCAAGAATCAATTCGCGCTGACCGCGCCCGACTGGAATGAGCGCGTCAATGACTTTAATGCCGGTCTGCAGGGGCACTACTACCGGCGCGCGATCCATAACCGCCGGCGCTGGTCTTTCCACCGGATAGCGCAGGACTGTATTGACCTCACCCAAGCCGTCAAGCGGACGTCCCAGCGGGTCGACAACTCTTCCCAGAAGCGCGTCTCCCACTGGCACATCCAGAACGCGCTTGGTGCGGTGCACTTCCGATCCCACTTGCAGGTTTTCACTGGGATCCAGAAGAATCACGCCGATTTCCGTCGGGTCTATATTAAAAACAAGACCCATATAGTTTCCTGCAAAGCGAACCAGTTCCTCTGCACGGATGTGCGGCAGACCGCCGACTCTGGCAATATCGCGTCCGACAAATTGCACCGTGCCAATTTCATATTGCCTCAGCTCAGGATTCTGTTCGTCCAGAACCTTTTCCATGGTATCAAACGTATCATCCAGGAAAGTTTTTAATTCCTTGTTTTCCAATTGGCTGGATTCTTGATTCATTCTTCGCCTCCTGACCTCTTTGCCTTTTTTATATCTGCTGAGCTTCGCTTCATTTCAGGCTCCACTCTTCACGTTTCACGTCTTTTATCCCGCGTCGCTGCGCTCCATTCGTTTTACCACGGCGCTACGCGCCTGGTATAGTTCGTCTAACGCCTCAAACTTCATTGCATTCGTTTTCAGCTTGTCTCACTATCAGCGAGTGTCATTAAGCTGCGTGCGCCTCTTTCTGGAGCGTTTCGGTCATACTCTCGACCAGCGCCTCCAGATACTCGTTGAGACTCCAGGCGATTTTATGTCCATTCACCCGCAATTCGATGCCCGACACAATATCCGGCTGCTGCAGATACCGTATCGTGAAACCGTTGGTTATCTGCGTCTTCAGAACATCCTCAATTTGCGCTCTCCTTTGTCCGGAAACGCTAAAAGCGCTCTGGATGGTCACCTGATTGCCGCCGCCGCTGATAGCTTTGCGTATCTGAATGCTTTTTTCCTCATCAAGCGCTTTGACGCGCCGGAGAAATTCATCCACAATCCGATCTTCCAGATCGGCGTCTGCCAGATCGCGCAAGGCCTTGCGCGCCGTGGCATATAATTGCTTAGCCGCCCGCTGGCGCAAATCATAGAAAAAGGCGTCGTGTTCGCGAACCAGCATATCCTGCCAGCGCGCCTTGACCTGATCAACTTCCACGCGGACTTGTTCCATCAGCTCCTTGCGTTTGGCATCAGCGGCCATTGTCGCCTCATTGAGCATCTTCTCTTTTGCTTCGTTGAGCAACTGGTTGCGCTTTTCATAAAGCCCGGCAGCCTCGGTCGCCTTGACTTTCAGCTCTTCGGCTTCGGCAAACCGCGCGGCAATCTTCGCTTCTCTATCGTCCATCGCTTTAATGATTCGCCCGTAAAGAAAGCGCTTCAGCAGATAGACAAGCAAAAGGAAGTTGAAGATCTGGCAAAATAAAACAAACCAGTCAATGTGCATGGTTTATCCCCCTGCTTTTATAAAGTGACCCCAAAAAGGATTCGCAAAGATCACAATCATCGAAATAACGAAACAGTAAATAGCAATGGATTCGATCATAGCGAGACCTACGAATAAGGTTCTGGTCAAAGAGTTGCGCTCATCGGGTTGTTGGGCGATAGCAGCAAGGGCCTGCTGTATAGCCCTTCCCATACCTAAAGCCGGCCCAACCGAACCAATAGCCATTGTTAAACCCGCAGCAAATATTGAAGCCATCGCGACGATGCTTACGTTGTCCATAAAAACTCCTCCTTTAATCAAATTTGTTAGGCTTGAGAGCCTTCTTTTTTTACATCTACATGAACATGATGTTCTTCTTCGGCGCTCACGGCCGAAGCTATATAAACCATTGAAAGAATGGCAAATATATAGGCTTGGATCACGCCAATTAAAAGCCCCAGCGCCTGCATAATAACAGGGAAAAGCAAAGGCGTGACAGAAAGAAGTATGCCGATAACCTTTTCATGACTCATGATGTTGCCGAAAAGACGAACCGTCAGCGCGAGCGTTCTGGCTAATTCTCCCATAACGTGAAAGGGGAAAAAGATAAAATTCGGCTGAAAATATTCCTTAAGATAATGAAAAAGACCGTTGTGGGAAATGCCGTAATAAGGTACAGCGATGAATACACACAGCGCCAGAGAAGCAGTGGTGGTAATAGAGGAGGTCGGTGCAACAAATCCCGGCACGATAACCAGCACGTTGCAAGTACAGATGAATAAGAAGAGCGTTCCTATAAGGGGAATGTATTTGTCCGCGCCTTTTTTTGTCATCTCGGATATTTCACCGCGGACGACAGAGATAATGACTTCCAGGAAATGCTGCCATCTGGACACTTTCATTTCCGAAGAAAGGTTACGGGTAGCGAGCCAGGAAATAAACAGCAGGATAGCCATTACCAGCCAGGTATAGAGAATTGTCACGTTCAGCGTGATAAATCCCCAACTCCAGATGATTACCTGATCGGGACTGATCTGATTGAGAGATACAATTTCCATATCGAATCCTCAGGCGGCCTTTATTCCGCTTTTATTTAAGTTAACCGTTTCCACCGCGTTTTGCGGTCCCAGAAAATATATTAATATCTTTCTTACAATAATAAATCCCAGCATGGCCGCAGCCAGTCGCTCCCAGTGCCCTGAACCCATAATCAAATAAAATCCTGCCATAACCACCGCCATGCGAATAATAAAACTCCCGAGCATCAGGCGCGCGGGACTATTCGCAATTGACAACTGCCGCACCGTACGCCACAGCGCGGTAAAATAAAACGCTCCGAGGGCTAGACCCGCGATAAAATCCGCAATGAGTGTAAATATCAAAGTCGCATCAAGACTGTAGTTCATCATCTTCATCTTCCTCTATAATTTTACTGCGAACTTTTCTCACCCAATAGGCGGCGTTCATGCAGCCGACAAGCACGCCAGCTATTAAAAACATCAGCGCCCAAGAATACGAGCTGGGCCAGGTACGGTCAATCCACAGACCAAAAGCGATCCCTACCAGAGTGGGAATTGCCACCGCCCAACCGACAATCCCAAACATACCCAGACCGAACCAGACGGTCTCGTCTTTGTGTCGAAGTGCCTTCATCCGCAGGGCCTCTTTTTTAGCCACCTGTTCAGTGAAATGATTCGCCATTTTCCGGCGTCTCGTACTGGGTGTTCGTCTTATTTCAACCATGTTCAATCCTTTCTTACTGCCAGTGAAACGTAAAATGTGAAGTGAGTCTCATTATTTAAGTTCAACAAAACGTCTGATAAGACTCGCTTCCAGCCTCGCCCCCGCGGATCGGACCATCTTTTCCCTCTCATCCAAAACGTCATATTTTTCCACAACGACCTGTTTAAGTTTCCCTAAATCTGGTGCACGCACAGCGTTGCGCGTGGATACCAGAACTTCCGATCCTTTTTTCACCAGCGTGCCCACATCCATAGCTAGTAACTCCTGTCCTCCGCTTGCCAACTCATACGTGAAGATGCCTGGGGAAAGCGTGGCTACAAAATCAATGTGATTCGGCATAAGACAGAAAGATCCGTTTTCCGCCTCAGCGATAATCTTTTTTACTTCCTGCTTCAGCATTACTTCAGCCGGCAATAAAATTTTAAGCATCATGGGTAATCTTCGCCTCATCAATCGAGCCAATCATATAAAGCGCGCGTTCCGGATACTCGGCAAACTCATCGTTTAGTATCCGTTCGCAACCGATTAGAGTTTCTTCACGCGACACCATCCTGCCCGCCGTTCCCGTGAACTGCTCGGTCACAAAGAAGGGTTGGGTAAAGAATCTCTCCAGACGGCGGGCGCGAAACACCGTGCGCTGATCCTCGCGGGAAAGTTCGGAAATTCCCAGCATGGCGATAATATCTTTGAGATCTTCATAAACTGCCAACGTCTTGCGTATTTCCTGCGCAATTTTATAATGACGTTCGCCGGCAATGTTCGGCATCAGCATTTTGGAACCGGACTGAAGCAGGTCAATTGCCGGATACAGACCTTCGCTGGCTCGCTTGCGCGAAAGAGCGATGGTCGCGGATAGATGGCCGAAGGTGTGAACGGCTGAAGGATCGGTAAAATCATCCGCCGGAACATACACAGCCTGGATTGATGTGATCGCGCCGGTTTTGGTGTTGCAGATCCGCTCTTCGAGCTCGGCCAGTTCCGTGGCCAGCGTCGGCTGATAACCAAGACGCGACGGCAACTGCCCTAACAGACCGGATACTTCCATTCCGGCCTGAATGAAGCGGAAGATGTTGTCAATCATCAGGAGCACATCCTGCTTGGCGTCATCGCGGAAATATTCCGCCATAGTCAGCGCCGAGTGTCCAACCCGGAAACGCGCGCCCGGCGGCTCGTTCATCTGACCGAAAACCATAACTGTATTGCCCAGAACTCCGCTTTCTTCCATTTCACGGTAAAGTTCTTCGCCTTCACGGCAACGTTCGCCGATGCCGCAAAAGATACTCATGCCTTCATGCCCGCTGACTGTGTTGTGAATCATTTCCGTAATCAGAACCGTCTTGCCGACGCCCGCTCCGCCGAAAAGTCCCGCCTTGCCTCCCCTTTCGAGCGGCGCCAGAACATCAATGGCTTTGATTCCGGTTTCAAAAATTTCCGAAACCGTGGATTGATCCCGTAGAGGAATCGGCTCACGATGAATGGAGCGTATTTCTACATCTTCAACATTACCTTTCTTATCGATTGTCTCGCCGAAAACATTGAAGACTCTTCCCATAAGCGCTTTGCCCACGGGAACCTCAAGTGGCTTGCCGGTATCTATGACCTTTGAGCCTCTGGCCAGACCCTGAGTAGGCGTCAGGGCGACACCTCGGACAGTGTTGTTGTCCAACTGTGTAAAAACTTCGATTATAACATGTTGTTTGTCGCCGGCTTTGAGAACATTACGAATCGAAGGCGCCTTGGGGAAGTGCACATCAACAACGCTGCTACGGACTGACAAAACTTTTCCCTCATTGATTTGTTCACTTTCCACGTTAATCTCCTCTTGTTATAAAATTTATGCTGCAAAATTAGAAGAGGCAATTGCCATGCCATAAAAAATATTTTTTATTTTACTTTCCGCTTCTTATATTTTTGCGCGGGCAGCAACGCCCGGCGAATGCCGGGGGAATTCAGTACTGTCTGATCTTTATGGATTTCAACGCATCCAAAATGACACTGTTAAGAAATAAATATTTTTATCGCTTTTCATCCAATATTCAGAAATTATTTAATGAGAGGAAAAACAAAGGATACGAAGAAAACGTCGCGGGTAAATAACCAGAAAGATATTCGCGGATATTAGAAGATGAAATATTTCTTTAAATATAATGGCTTACCAATAACGACTTTTATGTCACCCTGAATGACTTAAATGTCGCGGATTTAATTTAAGATTGGAATCCAGAAAATTAAAGAGAACGTCCCCGATTATTCTTGAGCGCCTGGGCAGCCAGACGCTCGGCCTCTTCCCTGCACCACTGCTCATAAGGAGACATCGACGAAACTTTGCCAGCCGCCGGATAGATCTATTTCAACTGTTGCCATTTTTTTCTTTCTGTTTTCAGTTACTGCGTCATGGATGCGATCATGTTCGGGCCAATGGATACGTGCCGGTCCACAATGAGTCCGTCGCAAACGATAAGTCCGCAATAGGGAAGCACCGCCGTGTCAATGACGCACCACTCCGGAATCATCTCCTCCAGAGGAGTTGTCAGAGCCTTAACGCAAAACCAGGTGTCATCCGAGGCCTTGAGCGCATAGCCACTCCTGTATTTCTTGGCATAGAC
>DCVU01000015.1:2082-4921 GCA_002327415.1 Smithella sp. UBA2180 | reverse complement strand
ATAGGTATTTTTGGCGTGGATATTCAATTTGAAGACTGGGTGAAAAGAGCGGAAGATATTGAAGATATGGAAGATATGGAAGATATGGATCATATCGCTTTGCGCGCGGAATACTCGGAAATGAAATCCAAAGCCAAACACGGCCACCACTAGTATTCGTCGTAAAGCATCCATTGTTCAAACGGCCGCTTCTCATCGTGTTCTGAAAGCGGCGCTATTTCTCTGATAAAGCGGGAAGGAGCCATATTTAAAACACCCGAAGAGCGGTTATAATCCAGCGCGGGATAACACAAATAAAGCTGGTCTTTTGCTCTGGTCACTGCAACATAAAAGAGTCTTCTCTCTTCTTCTTCACCGCCCTCTTCTTTGAGCGCCCGCTGCAAAGGAATCATGCCGTCCGCACACCAGATTAAGAAAACGTAAGACCATTCCAGGCCTTTGGCCTGATGGATTGTACTTAAAGCTATCTTGTCTTCACTATCATCTTCGCCAACACCCTCTTCCTTCGCCATATTGGTAAGCAAGGCCAGTTCATTAAGGAAATCTTCCATTTTCATAAACTGGGCGGAGAAATTTCCCAGTTGAATCAAATCCTCTTCCCTTGATGATGCGTCTGAATAATTATCCTGCAAATAAACACGGTAGCCGCCTCTGTTTAATAGAACATCTATTATCTTTTCCGGAATACGTTCAGAATCAGGAAGCTCCGAAAGTAATTGGATTGTTTTACGGCATTCTTCTATTCCCGGTTTTCCCTGCTTGGGCACAATCTGCATGAATTCATTTTTTAAAACAGCTTCCAGAGGATTTTCCTGCTTTGTTAAATATTTCCAAATTTTATTGAATGTTACCTTGCCAACTTTTGGATACATAATCAGCAGACGTCTCCATGCCAATTCATCACCAGGATTGACTAAAATTCTCATATAAGAAGTAACGTCTTTAATATGCGCCTGCTCAAAAAAACGGATGCCGGAACGCATATCAAAGGGAATATCGCGCCGGACAAATTCCATCTGCATCTCCATGGAATGATAATGCGCGCGGTAAAGAATGGCAATTTCTTTGAGCGGCACGCCGCTGCGAATCAATTCCATAACTCTCTGTGTCACAAAATCAGCCTGTTTCAGAACGTTTTGAGCGGAAACCATAACCGGCCGCATACCTTTGTCGCGCACGGCTTTTAATTCTTTCGGAAACTGTTTTTCGTTATTGTTTATACTTAAATTCGCCAGATGCAATATTTCGGGCGTACTGCGATAGTTAATTTCCAGTTTGAATATTTTACAGTCGGGATAGCGATCAGGAAAATTAATTATATTGCTGAAATTCGCGCCCCGAAAGGAATAAATGCTTTGTGAATCATCTCCCACCACCATCAAATTTCTATGGCTGGAAGCAAATAAATCAACAATATCTGCCTGAATGATGTTAGTATCCTGATATTCATCCACTAATACATGTTGAAATCTCCCAGAAAGATATTTTAAAATATCTGGGTTTTCCTGGAGAAGCGTGCGTAAATTATTTAACAAATCATCAAAATCCATTACCGAGAGCTCTTTCTTTTTTTGCTCATATAGACAAGCTATCTGGTTAATTTCATCTATGAGATGAAGAAAAAACGGATATCTGGATTGAAGCACATCATCCAATGTGCTTTTTGTATTATTTGCTAAACTAATGATCTCGGCGATAATATTACTTTTGGGGAATTTGCTGAGTTTTGTATCAATTTTTAATTCAGCCAGGCTGGTGGAGATGAGTTGACGGGAATCTTCGCTATCGACAATCAAAAAATTACTTTTATAACCAAGACATTCAGCATATCTTCTCAAAATAACATGGGCAACATGATGAAAAGTTCCACCCATAATGTTTTTTGTATCGGCATTAATCAGGGTCTCCACCCGGTTG
Source organism: Smithella sp. UBA2180 (assembly GCA_002327415.1). GTDB lineage: Bacteria > Desulfobacterota > Syntrophia > Syntrophales > Smithellaceae > Smithella. The sequence goes on along the minus strand of DCVU01000015.1, from coordinate 3,004 downwards.
AGCATGGAGTGTGCAGCCTTATTAGTAAAAGTAGCCAGCAGAACATTTTCTTGTTTAATACCGCTTTCCAGTAAACGGGCGACGCGGTATGTCAAAGTGCGTGTTTTTCCGCTTCCGGCCCCGGCCAGCACGAGCAGAGGACCGCCTTCTTCCATTACGACACGATACTGTTCGGAATTAAGCGCTTTTTTATAATCAATCATTAACGAATTTTACCGAATAAATATTATCTTTTATTTTTGTATCAGCAAACGATGAGCGTTTATAACGGAAAATAATCACATGTTCAAGTTAATATAAATTTCTATTAATTATTGTTCGAGGTTTTCTAAAATTAATATTATTAATATTGCCATTTTCGTCATAATATCGGCATAATTCCTGCCTTTTTCATCAATAATTTGAAAATACCAACATTAAATTTGTCTTGATTTTACTCGCCTTATAAGCTAAACAGCGCAAGTTCAAAATGAATTGTTTTTTAATCATTGAAAGGAGTTTTCATGGCAAAGTACGAATCTAAATCCCTGCGAAATTTAGCGATCGTCGGACACGGCGGAACCGGTAAAACATCACTCTGTGAATCTTTGTTATTCGTCTCCGGAAAAAGCGAACGATTAGGAAGGGTTGATGACGCAACATCCGTTATGGATTTTGAACCTGAAGAGCAAAAGCGGCGAGTATCAATCAGTTTGGCGGCAAATTTTGTCGAATGGGAAAAACATAAAATAAACTTTATTGACACACCGGGCGACTCCAATTTTGCCTATGATATAAAATGTTCAATGAGCGTTGTCGAAAACACTGTTATTGTGGTTGACGCTGTCGGCGGCGTTGAATTTCAAACACAAAAAGTCTGGGAATTAGCCGAGGAATTCAAACTTCCCCGCTTAATTTTCATTAATAGATTGGATCGGGAACG
>DCVU01000015.1:0-1979 GCA_002327415.1 Smithella sp. UBA2180 | reverse complement strand
GAAGATATTGCCGAAGCGGATGATGAACTGATGAATAAATATCTGGAAGCGGGCGAACTTTCCGACGAAGAACTGAAAGCCGGACTAAGAAAAGCTGTGATCTCGGGAAGTTTGATTCCGATAGTCTGCGGCTCTTCCACAAAAGGTATTGGAATTTCCTTTCTTCTTGACCTGATAGTTGATTCTTTCGCCTCTCCGTTCGATCGCGGTCCGATGAAAGGCAAAAAACCGAAATCCGACGATATTGAAGAAAGGCAGCCTTCGGAAGACGCGCCCTTTTCGGCAATAGTTTTTAAAACAATTGCCGACCCTTACGCCGGAAGATTAACTTTGTTCCGTGTTTATTCCGGCACACTTAATTCAGATACCCCGGTTTACAACTCTTCCAGAAAAATTACAGAAAAATTCGGTCATGTCTTCTTTCTCGAAGGGAAAAGCCAGAAACAGGCGGAAGTCCTTATTCCAGGCGATATTGCCGGTGTGGCCAAATTAAAGGAAACAGTAACCGGAGATACTCTTTGCAATGAGAAATCTCCTATCATCTTTGAAAAAGTGGCCGTGCCACCGCCAATTATTTCTTACGCGATGGAACCGAAAACCAGAGGTGACGAAGACAAGATTGCCTCATCGATTCACCGCCTGACGGAAGAAGACCCGACAATCGTATATACCCGCAATGTTGAAACCAAAGAAATGATTCTTTCCGGAATGGGTCAGGTACATATCGAGGTCAACATCGAAAAGATGAAAAGAAAATTCGGCGTCGAAGTCAATCTGAACACACCCAAAATTCCCTATAAAGAAACCATCAAGGGAAAAACCAACGTTCAGGGCAAATACAAAAAACAATCTGGTGGACGCGGTCAGTTCGGCGATTGCTGGATTGACATTGAGCCTCTGCCCCGCGGCGGCGGTTTTATTTTTGAAGATAAAATCGTCGGCGGCGTTATTCCCGGCCAGTACCGTCCGGCTGTAGAAAAAGGCATTGTGGAAGCAGCGGTAAAAGGCGTTCTGGCCGGCTATCCTGTGGTAGATTTTAAAATAGCGCTGACCTTCGGATCGTATCACGCAGTGGACTCATCGGAAATGGCTTTCAAAATTGCCGGTTCCATGGCTTTTCAAAAGGGCGTTATGGATTGTCAGCCGATTCTTCTGGAACCGATAGTAAATATCGAGATAGAAATACCAGATGAATATATGGGCGACGTGATTGGAGATCTAAACAGCAGACGCGGCCGTGTTCAGGGAATGGATTCCAACGGTTCCAATCAGATAATCAAAGGCTCCGTGCCGCTCGCGGAAATATTAAAATACGCGCCTGATCTGCGTTCCATGACCAGCGGCAGAGGTAACTTCACGTATACTCATTCCCATTACGAGGAAGTTCCCGCTTATATAGCTGAGAAAATTATCGCCGAGTTTAAGAAAGAAAAAGAAGAAGAATAAAAAGAAATGATCCAAGCTGGAATTATAACGGTAAGTGACAAAGGTTCTCGGGGTACAAGGGAAGACTTAAGCGGCCCCGCAATTGCAGAAATGCTTGCGGGCGCCGCAATTGTTGTAAAACACACCATCATCATTCCCGATGAAATTGATCAAATTCAAAAAGCGATTATAAATTTTGCGGATGTGGAAAAACTGGATTTGATTTTAACTACCGGCGGAACCGGCGTAAGCCCACGCGATTTAACACCCGACGCAACACTGGAAGTGATTGATAAACAAATTCCCGGTATGGCCGAGGCCATGCGGCATCAAAGCATGCTTATTACACCCCATGCCATGATTTCCCGCGCCGTAGCAGGAATTCGAGGAAGCTCACTCATAATCAACCTCCCCGGAAGCCCCAAGAGCGTCAAAGAAAATCTTGCCGTAGTTCTGCCGGCGCTGAAACACGCCATTGAAAAAATCAAGGGAGATGAAGCAGATTGTGCTGCTCCATAAATTCCAAGGTGTTTCTGGGTGCTATTTTAGTTTAT
>DCVU01000150.1:2009-3077 GCA_002327415.1 Smithella sp. UBA2180 | reverse complement strand
AAAACCTCCCTGATATCATTTTCTCTGAATCCGATAATTATAGTGTCGCCGATAATAATGGTCGGGAAGGAACGGCCTGGATTATATTGCATAACTTCTTCCAGAGCTTTCTGTTTGTCATCACCCTGAAGCAGGTCAATATCAACAAAATCAAAAGCAATGCCGTTATCATGCATAAATTTCTTAGTAGCTTTGCAATGACTGCACGTGCTCAATGTGAACATTTTAACTTTAGCGGCCATTTTCTTACTCCTTAATTTTTGGTGTAGTTATTGTGAGACTCAAATTTCAAAAACGAAGTGTATTGAAATTTGTAAGTCGTAGTGAGTCCCAAATTCCAGAAGCACAGCGCAATGAAATTTGTTGGACGAACTATCCAATCCCGATTTCTTGGGATTGGGAACAATCCCGCTATGAGCGGAGGGTATAACAAACCGCCCCTTGTGGCGGAATTGCCATACTCGTGGTTTAACCGGATTTAGAAAAAATGACAACAGGTTATTTTCATTATGCTGAAATTAATATTGTTTATATGTCTACCTTTGTTAATATAGCAAACGCCAACTTTCATCAATCCTCATGTCCTCTGGTTAAGTAGAAAGTTGCCAAATCGAAAAAGATAGTCATGCGTCTTTGCAGTTCGAAAGTCATAAAAAGCTCAAGATTTTTCTGCAGGGCATCCTGGGCCAGTGCGAAGGTCCAGATGTGCTTACGGATAAGACTCAGAGCACTAAGAACTTCGCTGATTTTAAAGCCGGCTTTCTTTCTTTCTCTGCCAAGCTTGGTATAAAAATTCCTGATTCTGTCGACATTATGCAGACCGCCCAGCCATAGAGTTAGCTGGGAAAGAATCCTGTCGCAGATATGATAAAGCACAGCTCTTTCCACCTTATGGTATTCAGATGTGGACGGATTCACCGCCACATCTTCCAGCCATTGTTCAATAATCTTTTCTTTGTTTTTAATGATTACGTTGACCAGACGGCGTGTAAGTGAATTTTTCGCGACGGCGGGCGGAATGGTTTTTTTATCAGTGTGTTCAATGGAATCGAATATTGCCCAGTAATC
>DCVU01000150.1:0-1975 GCA_002327415.1 Smithella sp. UBA2180 | reverse complement strand
CCGCCGGTTTGTTGCACGACAAAGGTCAAAAAAAGCAGATCGCCGTAAAAGCGGCTTTTGTATGAATCAACATCCAGCAACTTTACAATTTTACCCCTAATGCCTGTTTCTTCTTCCAGTTCGCGCAGAGCAGCTTCCTCAATGCTTTCTCCTGCCTCAGCAAATCCTGTCGGCAGGCACCATAATCCCTTGGATGGTGCTCTGTCGCGTTTAACCAGGAGTATCTGACGGGAAGATTCGAGAATTGTAGAAACCACCGGCAAAGGATTTTCATAAAAATAAGAATTACAGGCAGGGCAGAAGTCCCTCTGGACGTTATCCTCGTATTTCTTTATGATTATTTCTCCACAGTAAATACAATGTTTCCGTTGTTTTTTCATTTTGTTCCCTCTGGTTTTAGGGGATGTGAACAGATAAAAATTCTATCATCTTTGCACATGGTGATTAAATCTTTCTTCATTGCCGAATTCTGCAACTCCTGCATAAGCTGATTAATTATGGTTTTATTGTGGGCATTGGTTCCCATCAGGAAAAATGATTTTTTAAATTGGAAGTAATCTATAAAACAATTGATTTCCTCAGGTTGAAAAACAAGTGTATTTAAAAAATCAATTTCTTCTATCCGGTTGAAAAACGGATGAAGAAGCGCTTTGCCATTTTCGGCGGAAAATTGTTCGAAAATAACTTCTAGCGGCAAAGATTGTTTTTCATCGAGAGAAAGATTTTGTTGAAGAATATTTTTAACAATGATGACCATTTCCCGCATGTCTTCATGCGAATGGGTAATAGTGATAAAAACCCCTGTTTTTTTCAGAACGCGGGCGATTTCCGGAATGATATCGGGAAAAAAGTATAATGCGTAACTGCAAATAACCAGATCAAAAGAATCGGTTGGATATTTTTTTATCGTGTCAATGCCGGAAGAAGAAAAGTGACCTGAATATCCGGCGCGCCTACAAGCATCCAGAAAAAAAAGTTTATATTCGGCGATAATATCAATGCCTGTTATTTTTGCCTCCGGATGAAGTTTGTCTTTCAGTGCTTCGGTAAAAGCGCCAAAAGCGCATCCTAATTCCAGAACATTTTGGCAGTTGGAAAGATCAACATGACTCAATGCTGTTTTTCTAATATCTTCTTTGTTAGTGGAAAAACGTCGGATTAATTGGGCTATCGCCAGATGCTTTTGTACATCACGAAATACTTTACGAATTTTTTTTTTATCCAGAACTTCCGCCATATTAGATGCCCCAAATGAAAGTGTTGCTTTAATATTATTGTTGAAACTCCAATTCCGAAAGCGAAGCGCAGCGGAATCGGTAAGTTGTAATGAGACTCAAATTTCACAATCGCAGTGCAGTGAAATTTGCAAGTCGAATTATCCAATAGCCAAAGGCTATGGGGAACAATCCCGCGAAGCGGAGGGTTTCATTCCCGTGATTTTTCTGTATCCATGATTTTGTTTACTCTTCTTAAATGCCGGTTACCGGCAAATTTTGTATCCATAAATTTCTCAATCATTTTTGTAACCTCAATGGAATATTTTACTCTGCCGCCAAATGCGATAAAATTAGCGTCATTGTGTGCTTTGGCCATTTCGGCTGTAAACAGGTCGTGAATTAAGGCGCACCTGATGCCTTTAACTTTGTTCGCGGTTATGGATACTCCGATTCCTGTGCCGCAAAGCAGAATGCCGAAATCATATCCGCCCTTTTTAAATTCGTTGCAGGCAGTGACGGCAATATCGGGATAATCTACAGGATCGTCGCTGTTTACACCTATATCCCTTACCTCGCAATTTTTTGTTTTTAAAAATGATACAATTTCACTTTTTAAGGCGACAGCTCCGTGGTCTGAGGCGATAATAATTTTCCTCATTAGAATTCCCCCAAAATAATTTATTCGAATTGTTCACCTCTTATTTTTACGAGATTGCAAAATAAGTCAATAAAAAATCTTTGCTTCACAAGCATATTTG
>DCVU01000108.1 GCA_002327415.1 Smithella sp. UBA2180 | reverse complement strand
AGAGATTTGTTTCCCTTCAATAGTTTTAGGTGAACTTTATTATGGTTTTGGAAAAAGTTCCCGGAAAAAATTAAACGAACAGAAGATTGAGCAATTTATCAATCTTTTTCATGTTGAAATAATCGCGGTAGATGAAAATGTTTCCCGTAAATATGCGCTCATTTATGAATATTTAGAGAAAAAAGGATGCAAAATTCCCATTAACGATGTTTGGATTGCCGCCTGTTGCATGGCTGACGGCGGCACCCTTTTAACTCGGGATAAGCATTTTAATAATGTCGAACAAATCGAAAAGATAGTATTGTAAAAATCAACATTAGAAGCCTGTGGCGATTCATCAACTAACCCATCTTCCGCAGTTAAAAAGATTGATGTTTTAGCGTGCAACAAATAATTGTTGACAGATAATATTCTTGCTGTTATATGACTGCCAAATTGGAAGTTGAAAGTGATTTATGAAAACAACAATTAAAACATTAATTCTTAATAACTGGTGGTGGTGGAACCTCAAAGGGAGGATTTTCCGCCGCTGATCTTTTAAATTAAAGTCAAAGCCGTGGAGAGCCTCCGGGATCTTCACGGCTTTTTTTGTTTTTAGCGCATTAAGGCCGTGATAAAAAAATCACGGCCTTTTTTTGTGATGCTTGCGTAGGGATTGTTCCCCGAACAATCCGACCTATAGCAATCGGCGCATTCGGGGAATGCGCCCTACATTTGTAAACGGAGATTAGGATAACAAGGAGAAAAATATGTATCAACCAAGTTTTGCAGAATTTGAAAAGTTAGCAAAAAAGGGAAATCTGATACCGGTCTATCGGGAAATACTTGCCGATGTGGAAACACCGGTTTCCGTTTTAATGAAACTCCAGAACAAAGATCACGTCTATCTGCTGGAAAGTGTCGAAGGCGGCGAGAAATGGGGGCGGTATTCCTTTTTAGGAACGGATGCCGGAGTTGTTTTGAAAGTTCACGGCGACAAAGTTATTATTGAAGAAAACGGAAAGAGCTCAACACGTAAACATGACGGCAATCCGCTGAATTTCCTGCGCGAATTGCTTGATCGCTATAAACCTGTTTCCATTCCCGGTCTGCCGCGTTTTTACGGCGGAGCCGTAGGTTACTTAGGCTATGAAATGGTGCGTTATTTCGAAAAACTTCCGCCAAGCCCGCCTGATGATTTGAATCTTGATGAAGCTGTTTTTGTTATCAGTGATTCTCTCATGATTTTTGATAATGTGCGCCACACCATTAAAGTGGTAGCCTGCGCTTTTACGGAGGACACAGATTCCCTGGAAGCAAGTTATGCCGCTTCCTGTCAGAAAATTGAAGCGATGATTGAAACGATTGCGGCAGCCGCATCGCATAAAACAGCAGCTGCCTCGGGAAGCGAAGTTAACTTTGACTCCAATATGACGCCTCAACAATACAAGGCTGCTATTGAGAAAGCCAAAGAATACATTGTCGCAGGAGATATCATCCAGGTTGTTCTCTCGCAACGCTTCGAAACCGACTGCCGCAGTAATCCCATTGATCTCTACAGGGCTCTGCGCTTCGTCAATCCATCCCCATATCTTTTCTTTCTGAAAATGGATGATCTGACCCTTATTGGTTCTTCTCCAGAAGTTATGGTGCGCAAAGAGGAAGATACGATGGAATTGCGCCCGATTGCCGGAACAAGACCACGAGGCAAAACCGAACAGGAAGACCGCGCGTTATCCGATGAATTGCTCTCCGATGAAAAGGAACGGGCGGAGCATGTGATGCTGGTTGATCTGGGACGCAACGATCTGGGACGAGTGGCGCAAACCGGCAGTGTTCAGGTGAATCAATATATGGTTGTGGAAAAATATTCGCACGTGATGCATCTGGTTTCCAATGTGCGCGCGCAATTGGCCAAAGGGAAAGATGCCTTCGATGTTCTGGCGGCGACTTTTCCGGCAGGCACCTTAAGCGGTGCGCCCAAAGTAAGGGCAATGGAAATTATCAATGAGCTGGAAAAAGTCAAGAGAGGACCTTACGGCGGGGCGGTGGGATATTTCAGCTTCAGCGGCAATATGGATTTGTGCATCACCATCCGAACAATGGTTTTGAAAAACGGTAAAGTTTATGTGCAGGCCGGAGCCGGTATTGTGTACGATTCTATTCCTGAATCGGAACATCAGGAGTCTTTAAACAAGTCCCGCGGCATGCTGCAGGCTGTGCGACTGGCGTCAAGCGGCTTTGAAATTAAGAATAGCAAATAGGAGAAAAGAAGTATGATTTTGATGATTGATAATTACGATTCTTTTACATTCAACATCGTCCAGTATTTGGAGCAGATGGGTGAAAAGGTTGAAGTATATCGCAATGACAAGATAACGACGGAGAAAATAAAACGTCTTAAGCCCCGGGCAATATTTCTTTCTCCGGGCCCCTGCACACCCAAAGAGGCGGGAATAACTGTTGATGTCGTTCGCGAATTTTATAAAGACGTCCCTATTATGGGCGTATGTCTGGGACATCAATCCATTGGATACGCCTTCGGAGCCAAAGTTTTACGCGCCTCTCGCATCATGCACGGGAAAATATCTCAGGTAAAGCACGACGGCAAAACCATATTTGCCGGTGTACCCAATCCCTTCCCTGCCGGCCGTTACCATTCGCTGATTGTTGTCAGAGAAACACTGCCCGACTTTTTGGAAGTCAGCGCGGAGACGGAAGAGGGAGAAATAATGGGACTGCGTCACAAAAACTATCCTGTGGAAGGCATTCAGTTTCATCCCGAATCGGTGCTTACGCCGCAGGGCAAACGTATAATCAGAAACTTTTTGAAATACATCGGAAAGAAGGAGCATTGATTATGATTAAGGAAGCAATTGATAAAGCAGTCAACAAAACAAATCTGCCGGAAGCGGAAATGATGGCGGCGATGGAAGAAATTATGGACGGCACGGCTACGCCGGCACAAATAGCCGCGTTAATCACGGCGCTGCGCATGAAAGGCGAAACGGTGGAAGAAGTTACCGGCGCGGCGCGCATCATGCGACGAAAGGCTACGCGCGTCAATGCCTGCGCGACAACCATCGTGGATACATGTGGAACCGGCGGAGACAAACTAAACACTTTTAATATATCAACGACTGCCGCATTTGTTGTAGCGGCAGCAGGAATCGTTGTAGCCAAACACGGCAACCGTGCCGTTTCCAGCGGCTGCGGCAGCGCCGACGTTCTGGAAGCGCTGGGCGTCAATATCACCGCCGATCAGGAAATCGTGGAAGAATGCGTTCAGCAAATTGGTATCGGCTTTCTTTTCGCTCCCAAACTGCATGGTGCGATGAAATACGCAATCGGCCCCAGACGCGAAATCGGCATCCGCACAATATTCAATATGCTGGGACCTCTTACTAATCCAGCAGGAGCAACCGCACAGCTTCTTGGCGTTTACGATCCGAAGCTTACGGAAATGTTTGCCGATGTATTAAAAAATATGGGAACGAAAAGAGCCTTTGTCGTTCACGGTCTGGACGGCCTGGACGAAGTCACCATAACAGGCGAAACACGCGTTGCCGAACTAAAAGACGGAATTGTCAGGACATACAATATCAATCCCGTTGATTATTTCGGCAGAACGGATACATTGGAATCCATTCGCGGCGGCGATCCGGATGTCAACGCACAAAAAACGCGCGACGTTCTTTCCGGTAAAGACGGCGCCTGCCGCAATGTTGTTCTAATCAATGCGGCTCTGGCGATTGTTGCCGGAGAAAAGGCGGAAGATATTAAAGATGGATTAAAGGTCGCGGCCGATTGCATTGACAGCGGCGCGGCAGTAAAAAAACTTCAATCATTAATTGAGATGAGCAACAGTTGAAGGACCTATGATTCTCGACAAAATTATTGAAACAAAAAAAGAAGAAGTGGCGCAGTTAAAGAAAGAGTGTCCTCTGGCGCAACTGCGGGAAAAGATTACCTTGCTTGAGCCTTGCCGCGATTTTAAAAAAGCACTACAACGCGATATCTGCAAAATTATCGCGGAAGTGAAATGCGCATCGCCTTCCCGCGGCAGACTAGCCGCTGATTTTGATCCGGTGAAAATTGCGCAATTATATGAAAAAAACGGTGCGGCCACGATTTCCGTGCTCACCGATGAAAAATATTTTGCCGGGCATAAAAATTACCTGGCACAAATAAGGCAAAATGTAAGATTGCCTCTGCTGCGCAAAGATTTTATTATTGATTCGATACAAATTTACGAGACTCGAGCTATCGGCGCCGATGCAATATTGCTCATCGTGCGGGCTTTAGGCAAAAAACTCGCAGAATTTATTTCATTATCCAAAGAGCTTGGGTTGAGTCCACTGGTAGAAGTTCATGATGAAGAGGAATTGGATTTAGCACTTGCCGTCGGAGCGGATATTATCGGAATCAATAACCGTAATCTGGATACATTTACTACCGACATTGAAACCAGCCGCAGACTCAAGGCACAAATTCCAGCAGGTAAAATAGTAGTGGCAGAAAGCGGCATCAGCAATAGAAAAGATATTGAATTATTAATGGATGCAGGTATCAATACTTTTTTGATCGGCGAAGCGCTTATCACAGCGCCGGACATCGGCAGAAAAATGCAAGAACTCAGAGGAGATATCTGAAGTGACACAGGTTAAAATATGCGGTATAACCAATCAGGAAGACGCACTGGCCGCGGCCCAGTGCGGATCAGCTGCGTTGGGCTTTATCTTTTATCCGCCATCTCCCCGCTATATAAAACCGGAAGATGCAAAAATAATAATCGGTTCTTTGCCGGATAAATTGGTGAAGATCGGCGTTTTTGTCAACGAAAAACCGCAAGAAATAAAAAGAGTGATGGAATATTGCGCGCTTGATATGATTCAATTGCATGGAGACGAGTCACCCGAATATTGCCGTCAGTTTCCGGCTGCTGTAATTATTAAAGCGATTGAATTAAAAAATAATGATGATGTGATCCGCACCCTCGATTACGATGTTGCAGCCATACTGGTGGACAACCGCCATGCCGGACTTTATGGCGGCACCGGCAAAAAATCCAACTGGGATTTGGCCTGCCGCATTAAAGATAAAAAACCGTTGATTCTTTCCGGCGGATTAAACGCTGATAATATTGCCGAAGCTTTGAAATCCGTGGCTCCGGCTGCTTTGGATATAAACAGCGGAGTGGAAAAATCGCCTGGTATAAAAGATCACAAAAAACTGGCACAAATATTTGATATTATCCGGACGGCAGATACCACACCGGTCAATTCACTATTAATCTTTAAAAAGAGGGAAACATGAATCAAACACTGCCTGACAAGAACGGCCATTTCGGTATATTCGGCGGACGATATGCTGCCGAAACTCTTATGCCCGCTTTAATCGAACTGGAGAGGGCTTATCAAACTGCCCGAAAAGATAAAAAATTCCAAAAGGAATTTGAATGGTATCAACACGAATATGCCGGACGCGTTACGCCCCTTTATTACGCGCAGCGCATGACCGCGACTTTAGGCGGCGCGAAAATTTATCTAAAACGTGAAGACCTGAATCACACCGGGTCCCACAAAATAAACAACACGCTGGGACAGGCGCTACTCGCTCGCAGAATGGGCAAGAAAAAAGTCATCGCGGAAACAGGCGCAGGACAGCACGGCGTTGCCACAGCCACAGTCGCGGCGCTTTTCGGTATGGAATGTAAAATATTCATGGGTGAAGAAGATATTCGACGTCAGGCTCCCAATGTTTTTCGCATGAAAATACTGGGCGCGGAAGTGGTGCCCGTGAAAAGCGGCACTGCGACTCTCAAAGACGCAATGAACGAGGCCATGCGCTATTGGGTATCCAGTGTTCGCGATACCTTTTATGTTATCGGTACAACAGCCGGGCCGCATCCCTATCCGCGGATGGTGCGCGATTTTCAATCGGTTATCGGGCGCGAAGCAAAAAAGCAAATTATAAAATTGGAAGGTAGAAATCCTGACGTTCTGATTGCCTGTGTGGGCGGAGGCAGTAACGCCATGGGAACTTTCTATCCCTTTCGCAATGAAAAGAATATCGCCATGTACGGCGTGGAGGCAGCCGGTCACGGTTTGTGGACTGCCGAACATTCGGCAAGCATCAACGGCGGCAAAGTCGGAGTTCTGCATGGAAACAAAACCTATCTTCTGCAGGATGAACATGGTCAGGTACGCGACGCCTATTCCATTGCCGCAGGACTGGATTATCCGGGTGTGGGACCTGAACATGCCTATTTCCACACGACGAAAAAAGTAAGATACGTAACGGCAACGGATAAGGAAGCGATTGCGGCATTTTCATTTTTATCTCTGAAGGAGGGCATCATCCCCGCACTGGAAAGTGCACACGCAATTGCCTACGCAATGAAGATGGCACCCAAAATGGCTAAAAATAAAATCATTGTAATTTGTCTGTCGGGACGCGGTGACAAAGACGCCCAGACGATTATTGAGAAGGGAGTAATAAGCTAATGGGACGAATTGGAGATAGGTTTGAATCTTTGCGCGGCAGGAAAGAAAAGGCGCTGATTGTTTATTTAACGGCTGGCGATCCGTCGCTCAGCGTTACAAAGAAATTAATCTTTGGTATGGAAAAGGCAGGCGTGGATATTCTGGAAATCGGCGTTCCTTTTTCCGACCCCACTGCCGACGGACCGGTTATTCAGGCCGCGTCACAGCGTGCCCTGAAAGCAGGAACCACTTTGCAAGGCGTATTAGATTTGGTTGCCGAAGCGCGCAAAGTCTCCGAAATTCCTATTGTACTCTTTGGTTACTTCAACCCGATTTTTGCTTATGGCGTGAAAAAGTTCGCTCATGCCGCACACTCAGCGGGAGTAGACGGAGTTCTGGTTGTTGATCTTCCTTATGAAGAAGCAAAAGAACTCAGAAATTATACGGACGTTATTGGAATAGATTTTATTTCTCTTATCGCTCCCACAACCGGCAAAGAAAGATTAACAAAAATTGCCGCCGAGGCCATGGGATTTCTCTATTACATTTCCATCACTGGCATTACAGGCACTGCAGCACCGAAAATTAACAATATAAAAATCGAAGTAGGAAAAATCCGCAAAACAACCAATTTGCCGATAGCTGTCGGCTTTGGCATATCCAAGCCGCAGCAGGCGCGTGATATTGCGTGCTTTGCCGATGGCGTCGTCATCGGCAGCGCGGTTGTGCGCCTGATTGATGAGAACAAAAACAATCGCGATTTAATAAAAATAGTTTCTGATTACGCGAGCGTAATAAAAAAAGAATTACGCTGATATTTTATTTGTCTTTCTCCGGCTTGACCGGAGAATCCATGGAAACAATAAACTGGATCACCCAGTCTAGCTGGATAATGACAAAATTATATTTTTTATCCCATATTGCCTGGTATCAGCAACAACACCCTTTGTCGTTGGCTGCTTTACCATTATCAGCAGGTCCGCAACAACATTCGCCACCGTTGCGCCCCAGCATCGCGTTAATCAGCGCGTTGGCGCAGCCTACACCGGATTGTACAGAAATGGCACTTGCGGGACAATTTTGACTGCATGCACCGCATTCCATGCACGCATCGCGATTTTGTTTTTCTACATGCCTGCTATTCATTTTAAAAACTTCATGGGGACAAACATCCAGGCACATCCCGCAGCCAGTGCATTTATTTTCATCCAATTGCAGAGTAACAACATCTTTAAGATAAACCGGATTGTTCATTTCTTATCACCTCCACTGTCATTCCGGCATGGGTCTGGTCGGAATCCATTTAATTTTTTAATCTTGGATTCCCACCTTCGCGGGAATGACAAAAAACTCTCCTAAGCAATCAATATCGCGCCTATCCACATAATAACTCCCACTGAACCGCAGACTATCTCCAGTGGCAAAGCCCAGCGCATTTCCCTTTTAACTCCCGACAAAGATGTGTAAGTGGAACAGCCGGTAAAATTCATTGCCAGATAACCAGACATAGCGGGAATAATTAAAAACCAAGCCAAAGCTTCAGCTCTTTCCGACCATGCCGATAAATTTATATCCCGCAGACAGAGAAGAATCAGGGCGATCACAATGCCTATCGAAAAACCTTTAATGGAAAATGCTCTCCCTGGAAGATATGGCAGCAAAAGCGGGTTGAGCACAGCACCTCCGATAATAGCACAAAGCAAAGACAAAACAGCAAAAAAACCAGAACTTCCTTCGTTGGCCCAGAATCCTAAAGGTCCGCCGATACCGCTGATAATAAAAAATACAGACGCTATAATCAGAAAGGCTTTCATCGCTTCCACAAGTTCAATGGGAATCAGCACAGCTCTTTCTTTCAAAGGAAAAGTTTTGATCCGCATTTGTGCAGTCGCCTTAAAACCGGCATCCAGATATACGGGCAAATCCTCCGCACGAATTGGACCGTAATGAACATTAAATCCGGAGATTTGTTTTACCTTGTGAGCGGCAATTCCCGGCGCGCCCAATTGAGGAAGGATCAATTTTCTGTGGTTAACAACTTTTTTCAAGCCGCTTGATTCTATTCTTTTAACAAGCTCCTCCGTTCCGAAAGTTCCTTTACCCGCGGCGCACCAGACATTAATTCCTTTTGTATCCAGCACCAGAATCCAGCCGGAGCGTCCAGCCAGAGCCTGCCTTAGACGATCAAAGCTCATCTTGTAATTGGCGGAAACAAAAACAAGCGAATTATTATCCGGCGTACCCAGTGCGTAAAGTCCTGGATTTACGCTGTAATCCATCCTGCCCACACCCCAGCGCGCCTTAATACTGCCCCAGCGATCCGGCCAGACAAGTACCGACGATACCTGCGGCAATCTGCCTGAAGGCGTATCAACAAAACCACTGACAAAAGATTGATTCAAATCGGGTATTGTCTTTTGCGATTCTGCCGCAGCTGTACTGCAACGGCAACTTGTTTTCTCCTGAATGACCGGAAGTTCAAATTTATCTTTTCCCAAGGTATTTACCTCACAAAACAATTAACAACAATTACAACCATTCGCGGAATTTTTTATAGCATTAATAAATATTTTGACTGCTCCCAGAACCTCTGTTCTTTTCTTCACCGGTATATTGCCCAACACTCTTTGGAAAAAACCTGTCAAACACACTTGAACCTTTTTATGGGTTTCCCTGCCTTCTTTCGTTAACATGAGTTTTGCCGCACGGAAATCGTGATCCGCCTTATCGCGCTGTAAAAGTCCTTTTTTAATCAGCGGATTGACAAGCCGCGTGGTTGTGCTTTTCTCGACAGAAAGAAGCTTATGCAGGTCGGCCATGTGCAGCTCTTTTTCCTTCTCCACCGCGTCGAGAATCATAAACTGATGAAATGTGACACCTTCACAGAAAGCCTCATCCCGGCAGCACGAGCGCAATACCTGCGAAAGCCCGCCCA
>DCVU01000041.1 GCA_002327415.1 Smithella sp. UBA2180 | reverse complement strand
AAATTCGGGGAGTTAATAACAATCGAATGAAACTCCCCATTTTCACCGCACAAATCAACCCCTTTTGCTTGAGCGGCTTTTTTAAACTCCGTAAATGTTTCTTTCGTAATGCTTTTTCCAATCCATTCGTCGCTCAATAAATTTGCTTTCGCAAATGAAAAAATAATTTCAAAGTTATTTTCCAGTAACAATTCCCATATTTCATCTCTAGATTTTCGCCATAGAGGATTGAAAATATTTAATCCAACCACTTTGCACCTATCTTCCATATAATTCGTAGGAAAGTTATCAATCAAATCAATATCCCCTGTGATAAGATAGCTTATATCATGCATCCGTTTAATTTTTTTAAGAGAGATTTCATAAAACTTCGGATAGGGCTTTTCAATAACCATCTTTGTCCATGGAAGATTCAATGCTTCGGCTTGTTTTTCAATAACATCCAGGGGATGAGCTCTAAAATTTGAGCCCTCAGGAATAAAAGTCACCAATCCTGAAATCTCAAAACCTGATTGCCTGGCTATAAATAAAGATAGCGCACAATCTTTTCCTCCAGTCCAGGAAACCATTGCCTTCTTTTTTGTGAATTGACCGCTCATCATGACTTAACCAGGATATCCCTATACCAAAAAAGCGTATCGTGCTTTTTCTTATCGTTATCGGGATCATCAATATTTTCACTCTCAATTTTGTATTCTCTATGTACAACTTCGCCAAGTTCATAATCGATTTTATTTTTAAATATTGGCCCGTCAAAAACAAACGTGTGAAATTCTCCGTTTTCGCCGCAAGGATCAACATTTTTGGGAAGATCGTTTAGAAAATCTTCATCAATTACCCTTCCGGCAAAAGACTTATCAAGATACTTATTATCTACACAAACGATCACCGTCTTGAATCCTAAACCTATAAACTCTTTTATTATTTCCGTACTTGGTCTTTTCCACAACGGGAACAAGCCTTTCATTGGTATTGCCGTTAATCTATCTTCTCTGTACTTTCTTAGGTCCTCCAGAAAAATGTCTCCGAATATCGAGTATCCAATCCCCTCTTCTTTGAATCCATCAAATGCTTTTTTCATTATCTCATCATATATTTCCAGCGAAGCCAATTCCGGCAGATAAATCTCTTTTAGTTCTATTCCTATATTTTTTGCCTGCAATTGAAGCAATTCCTTTCTTACTCCATGCATCGAAATTCTTTTATATTGTCCACTTAAAGTTGTAAGAAGATATTTTATTCTGATATCTCTATCATTCAGGCAATGATACAAACTCAATGCGCTATCTTTACCGCCACTCCAATTGAATATTGCTTTTTTCATTTTACCTTCTTAATTTTTAGAGTTAAATCTTAGTTGTTACTTTATCACCACCGGAATGCCAGCAACCATAAGAATGACACGCCCCGCGGCACGCGCCAGCGCCTGATTTGCCCAGCCAAGCGCATCACGGTAGACACGGCCCAATGGATAGGGCGGAACAAGGCCCAAGCCCACTTCATTGGAAACGACCAGCCATTGTCCGCCAAACCTTGCCTGTGCTACAACCAATTCATCAATCTCTGTACGTACTTTATCTATGGCAACTTCGTCGGAAGTGTTTTCCGGCAACGATACGAGTATATTGCTAACCAGCAGAGTTATGCAATCTACAATCACGACAGGTGCAAGAAGCGCGGTAAGATGATTGCCGATGTCATGTGGAATCTCTAAAGTTTGCCATCCGGCAGGCCGCGAAACTTGATGTTTGCGAATACGCTCAGCCATTTCACTGTCGCCGGCTTTGGCCGTGGCAATATAAAGAACTAGCTTTTCTGCTTCGCGCGCTATATTTTCGGCAAATGAGCTTTTGCCACTGCGAGCACCGCCCAAAATGAGCGTCATTCCGTTGTTAGGAATTTCAGGATTCATGTATGTTTCCCTTATATCAATTCTAGTCTCACCCGATACAGTCTAAGCCGGAAAAGATGTTTTTGCGTCTATTATTGCTTGTATTGCCGCATATGAAGTTAAAAGATCATCTTCCGAAAACACCTCTATAGTAAATACACCACGATAGTTGGAGCGCACAAGTTCATCTAATACGGCACGCAATTTTTCAGTAGGCACATGTGCCAGAGATTTGTGGTCACGCCCGGAGATGCCATGGATGTGAATGACGCGGGTACGCGGCAGGGCATTACGTAAATACACAACCGGATCGTGACCATCAAGCCACAGATGACCTACATCCACTGTACGGTTGACGGCAATCCGTTCCAATACAGGCTCATAGAAATCAAGCGGATAACCTTCCATATTTTCAACGGCCAGTTTCTGCACATCGCCGGCCCAAGCTCCTACGATTTCCAACGATCGCACGGCATTATCCTGCCAATGCTGCATGACTTCGGTTGATGCACCGCCGCGAACAGATTTCCCATCCAAGTGCAAAACGTAAGCCCACGGATCCAATTCCATGGTACAGTCAATCACGCGTTTAGCTTTTTCGAAAGATGCATGGCGAAAAGAACCATCATCAGCCAAATGCAAATCCAGCGGCAAGTGGATAGTGTAAGTCAGATCATTATCGGCAGCTACGTTGCGCATTTCTTTTATCTGTTCACGGTTGGGTAGATTGCTTGAGCCTTCTTCAACTTCAAACAACACCAGTTCCACATCTTGCACTTTGTCTGCCAGGTATCGAACATTGGGTAAAATATCTGCCGGAATAATATAGGAAGTTGTGCCCAAACGAAAAGGATATTGATTCATTTCTCTCCTATATGGTAAAGGCCAACAAAACAGTTGTTTCCGTTACTTCAACCAGCATGCCGAATACGTCACCGCTGACACCATTAATGCGAATTATTGCCAATCCCAAAACAGCAATCGCAGCAAATAAAGCAACTGACACGGCATAAATACCTTGTGCTCCCAGCAGAAAAGCGAGGCCAAGCGGTAAAATTGCCGTGATGAAAATTGCGCTGCGCCTCAGCCCAGAAGCAAAATCGGCGCCCATACCGCCGGGGTGTGCCAGAGGCAGCAACGAGGCAGGCAGTATAAACCAGCGGCTGATTGTCGTCGCCAGAACAATGCACAATCCCGAAGAAGGCGTAAGCGAACTCAGCACCGCTGCTTTGGAGAGCAACACGAGCAACAGTCCAACTCCGCCAAAAGTACCCAGATGCGGGTCTTTCATGATTTCCAACCGCCGCTCCGGTGTTGCCGAAACCAATAAGCCGTCACAGCAGTCGGCCAGGCCGTCCAAGTGAAGCCCGCCGGTCAGAACTACCCATACCACCAAAGTCAGAACGCCGACAATCAGCGGCGGGAAATACAGCATCAACACTCGCCAGGACAACCAGATCAAGCCACCCACAACAATACCCACCAGCGGATACCATATACCGGCCCGGCCACTATCACCGGGTCGCCAATCTTCCGGCATTCCGAAAGGCAGCGTTGTCAGTAAACCAAAGGCTGTACGCAGGTTACGCATGTTTTTCCTTTTTTGTGTCAATCTACATTAGCGCAAATCAAGAAACAAGAGTCTCCATTTAAAAAAATATGCCTTATTACGAAATTACAACTCTTTATCGCTTACACCGGCTTCGGTAAATGTCGCCATTTCCCTCAGGATGCGGGACGCTGCTTCGATCAGGTGAAAAGCAAGCACAGCACCTGTTCCTTCTCCCAGGCGCAGGTTAAGATCAATCAATGGAACCAGGCCGAGGTGCTTGTGCATGAATTGGTGGCCAATTTCAACTGATTTGTGCGATCCAAACAGGTAATTGCGCACATCCGGCACGAGGCCAACAGCGATCATAGCGGCAGCTGTCGAAATGNNCGCGGCGGCAATCATCACACCGGCAAGACCTGCAATTTCCAAACCACCGACTTTGCAAAGGACATCCAGCGCGTTGTTCGGATCTGGTTTGTTCAAAGCAATGGCCTGTTCGATTATTTTAATTTTATGCGCCAGACCGGCATCGTCAACACCTGTGCCGCGCCCAGTGACTTTGGCAACCGGCAACCCGGTCATAACGGCTACAATTGCCGAGGATGGTGTAGTGTTGCCGATGCCCATATCGCCGGTAGCAATCAAGTCGAGACCTTTTTCGGCGACTTGCGTCAGCACATCTATGCCGGTAGCAATCGCTTTTTCAGCTTCGGCAACAGTCATGGCCGGGCCTTTGGCCATATTGCGCGTTCCGTGGGCTATTTTGCGGTGCAACAAACCGGGCAGGGATGGATCAAAATCGGAGGCCACGCCGATATCGACAATGGTCACGCCGGCTCCGGCCTGGCGTGCCAGCACATTGATGGCGGCGCCGCCTTGCAAAAAATTCAACACCATTTGCGGTGTGACTTCAGCGGGAAAAGCGCTGACGCCTTCCAGCGCAACACCGTGGTCAGCAGCCATAACGATTACCGCTTTACGGTCAACTTTGGGACATGGATCAGCTTTCATTCCGGCCAATTGGATGGAAATTTCTTCCAGCCTGCCAAGACTCCCGGCTGGTTTGGTTAACTTGTTTTGTCTTGCTTCCGCCTTTTTGGCAGCATCTATATCGATCATCGGGATAGTTGGATAATTCATGGTTTTTCCTTTATATTATAAATTTCTTATCCTTCTAAATAATGCTGTAACAAACGGCACAGCATGAATTCATTATCAGTGACATTTTATATCCGGATGAAAAATGTGCGCCATTATTTCGATGGCATCAAAAATACGGGGAGATGCCCTGTTAATCAGGTCCGCATCCAACGAATAAATTTTATTGTTTTTTACTGCAGATATTTCTCCTAACTTTTGCCAGAATCTTTTTACTGCCGCAAAATTTTTATCATTGACCATCGGCGCAAAAATAATTATTTCCGGTGATGCTCCCATGATACCTTCCACGCTGTAGATGGGATAGCGGGCAGTATCATGGCCGGCAACATTAATACCGCCGGCCAGCTCAATTACTTCATTGATTAACGTGCCTCTACCCACTGTAAATACCGGTTCCAGACCAAGTTGAAAAAAAACGCGCGGTTTCTTTTTGTGGCGTATTTGCGCCGAGACATTGTTTAATCTCTTTTTATTTTTTTCAACCAGTTTTCCGGCATCTTTTTCCCGATTTGTTATTTCACCGATATGTAAAATGCTTTTCAGAAAACCATTGATGTTCAAAGGATTGATTACATAGACAGGCAAACCGAGTCTTGCCAATTGCTGCACGGTATCTTTCCTGTTGCCGTCAGCGGTGGCAATGATTAAATCTGGTTTCAGGGCAACAATCTTTTCTATGGAAGGATTGCTAAATCCGCCTATTCGCGGTTTTTTGCGTGCGGCCACCGGCCAATCGCAAAAAGTGGTTACGCCTGCTATTTTATCGTCAAGGCCAAGCGCGTAAAGGGTTTCAGTAATACCGGGAGCAAGAGAAACAATCCGCTGAGGTGTTTGAGAGACATTCACCCTACGGCCTGTTTCATCCGTTACTGCGCGAGCACACGAAATATCTGCGCAAAAAACCGTAAAAATAACGGTTAAAAAAAACAGCGAAATATTGCCGGTGTTTGTTAATGGTTTGCGCATAAGTTTTTTATCGGATTGCGGCAGGGGAAAAGTTTTCACCCACCGCAATCCTTTTGATCATAATTTCAGACAAATAAATTTAAAACTCAATCGAGAGACCGCCTTTAAACGTGATTCCGGGCATGGGGTAATAATAGCTCGTACCGTAATTAACCCCGTATGAAGAATACTTCACGTCGGCAATATTCTCTACACCGACAAAAGCCGTCAGTCCGAGTTTCCCAAAGATTGGTTTGTAATTAAGATAGAAATTCAGAAGCGTATAGGATTCCAGTTTTTCGGCATTGTTATCATAATCGCCGGAAAGGAAAGCATCGCTTACATATTGTATTTCAGGCCTCACTGTTAGATTATAAGGCAGATAAATTTCCACACCGGCATTGGCCACGTGTTTAGGCACCAGCCACATTTCCTTCTTATTGTAGAGTCCATCCTCATAAGTGGCTTTATGGTATGTGTAATTTCCGAAAACCTTGAGATATTTCGGCCAGAGATAGGAAAGGGAAACCTCTACGCCGTCATGTCGAGTCTTGTCAGTATTGACTTGCACTAATAAATAATCCGGCGCTGGATAGGTAGGCACAATTTCTTCCTCCATATCAATGCGGAAAATAGTCAGTCCTATTTTCAGGTTTTCCAGAGGATAAAACTCCGTGCCCGCTTCCATGCTGATGCCTTTTTCTTTTTCCAGGTCAGCGTTAAATGGATATTTTGCTGCCCAACCACTAAAAGAAGCCACTTCATCGAGAAAAGGAATACGGTAAACAGTTGCGTACTTTGCAAATACTTTTGACTGCCTCCCCCAAAGGAAAGTCAACCCCGCTTCATAAGCTTCAGCATTATAATTATTTTTATTATTAATGAAATTATTGCTGGACACATAGGAATCTAAATAGGAACCTTTTATCGACGTTTGTTCGAACCGGTAACCGGCGCTGAAAATGAGATTTTTTAGAATACTGAATTCGTCGCGAATATAACATCCCAGAGACTCCCGTGTAAGATCAGCTGTGCCTGATTGTACAGTTCTCTCCCGATCGCTGAAAATATCCTTTTTGTAAGGTTCATTATAGTAATCCGCACCCACAATCATCTTGTTGTTAAATCCGAAGATATCTTTGGAGAGAATATATTTTGGCGTAATGCCGTATGTGTCAGCGTTTGTGTTGGAATAGACGTACCAAGACGCCATATTTCCTTGCAGATCTTTTTTACCATACAGGAAATTTATTTCCATTTGTCCCCATGAACCCCCGAAAGATTTTAAACCGAGATTTACATTGGTATATTTATCCGAACCGTCATCGTCTGAATGCGCAGGAGACCAAAGGCCAGAGGCTGGTTGATATTGTCGCCGATCCTCCTCTATCTGTGATTTCGTCAGGGCGCCGGGCATTTGATAATCCACTTTATTAAATGACACTCCCAGCGAAATATTCAGCAAGTCATTTGCCGAATATCCCAAATCAAAGCCGCCGCCCTGCGCGGAATATTTCGATCGATCCCGGTACCCGAAACTGAAATTGTTTTCTCCGGTTACGGCGTAATTCCATTTATCGGTTGCACCGGTTACACCTATACGTTCATTGTTGAGACCATAACTTCCCGCAAGAAAAGATGCGTTAAATTTCGGTGCACCCTTGCCCTTCTTAGTTATGATATTAATCACACCGCCGATGGCCGCGTCACCGTAAAGAACACTGCCCGGCCCTCGGACGATCTCGATTTTTTCTATGGTATTTACCGGCAGCTGCATCCAGTTGATTGAAGCCATATCAGCCCTGTTTAAACGACGGCCATCCAGCATAACCAATGTTTTACCGTAAGGCATATCACCACCGAAACCACGAATATCAATGTACGATTGGGATGAATTTCCACTGAAAGTACGAATCTGAATGCTTTCGAGCTTATCGAGAACTTCCGTTACTGTTGTCGCACCGGAATTACTAATTTCTTCAGCGGTAATAACAGAAACATTGGCCGGAGCTTTGCGTGTTTCCTGAGTATCGCGCGTCGCAGTAACGACAACTTCTTCCATGGTGACAAGCGCGTCACCGGCTTTTTTATCTTCAGCTTGTACGGGTGAAAAAATAAATACAGAAAATAACAGAACTAAAACTAAGACTTTCTTCATGGAGCTTCTCCTTTCCCCCTCGGGATTAAGTAAGTTGGACTCACCATAAAGTTTTCTGACTTGCGGCGACCTACTTTCCACGCCTTCCCGATGCAAGGCATCAGTGGCTGAATGTGGATTTCGTTCCGCTTACAGCTGCGGGGCAGTGCCGGAGTTAAACCGGCTTCCTTTATTTGGCAGTCATTTAGGTAAGTAACGTCATTCTGGGTAAACCGCTTTGCGGATTTTGATCAACCAGAACATCGACATCATAAACCTCTTTTATGTTCGCCGCGGAAATAACTTCCGCAGGTTTTCCTATAGCATAAATTTTCCCAGAGTAAAGCAAAATTATCCTGTCGGCATGTTGCGCGGCCAGATTGATATCGTGGGTAACAAAAATTACCGTGAGTTGTTGAGCCGTGTTTAATTGCCGCAGTAAAGCTAAAAACTGAGATTGATGCTTCAAATCCAAAAAAACGGTGCTTTCATCCAGCAGCAGAACTTTAGGCTCTTGAGCCAGAGCACGGGCAATTAAGACACGCTGGCGCTCACCGGCACTGAGTTCATTAAAACGCCGGGAAGCAAAAGCAAGTGTATCTGTTTTTTCCATAGCTTCATGGACTATCCGGTAATCTTTTTTATCTTCAAAACGATATTTATTTAAATGTGGAAATCGTCCCATAAGCACAATTTCCTCCGCGTAAAACGGAAAAATGGCGGCAGTTTCCTGCGGCACAATGGCAATTTTTCTGGCTATTTCCTGACGCGACCATTGTCCGGTATCTTTACCATCAATAAGCATTTGACCGGCATCGGGAAAGAGTGTGCCGTTAATAATTCTCAGGAGAGTTGTTTTGCCGGAGCCATTTGGTCCGATAATCGCTACAATTTGCGCTTCATCAATAGAGAAAGAAACATTTTCCATCACCGGTTTTGCGGCGTAACTGAAATTTATATTTTCGGCACTAATCATGGGCATAATTAATGAGATTTCCTTTTCAAAAGAAAGATGAAATAAGGCGCGCCGCAAAGCGCCGTAATAACTCCGACAGGCAGTTCGGCCGGAGCTAAAACAACTCTGGCTATTGTATCGGCAACAATTAAAAAGGATGCGCCGAACAGAGCGGCAACAGGTAAAAGCAGACGGTGGTCGGAGCCAAAAACAAGGCGCATAAAATGCGGCACCATAATACCGACAAAGCCGATAATGCCGGCCAAAGATACCGCCACAGCCGTAAGCAGCGAGGTGATAATCAGAAGCGCTTGCTTTGTTCTCTCTACATTGACACCTAATTGCTGAGCCGTGTCTTCACCTTGCACAATTAAGTTCAGTTTCCGCGCCTGCGCGTAAAGCAAAACAAAACCGGCAATAAGGCAGAAAGCCGCCACGTAAATTTCTTTTGCTGACGCCCCTGATAGATCACCCATCAGCCAAAACGTGATGCTGTGCAACTCCATGCTATTGACTATCGATAAGAAAAAGAGAATGGCCGCGGAAAAAAAGGCATTAACGACAACACCAGAGAGTAAAAGCGAATTATCCGACAGAGGCCCTCTGACGCTGCCGGCAACAGCAAAAACCAAGAAAACGGTGGCCAGCGCTCCCACAAAAGCCAGCAACGGAATTCCTAAATAAAAAGAACCCGCCCCGATAACAATGCCTATAATTGCTCCGAGAGCCGATCCGCCCGATATTCCCAAAATATAAGGATCAGCAAGAGGATTGCGCAGAATTGCCTGAAAAACAACCCCACCCAGAGAAAGGGAAGCACCGACTACCCCGGCAAAGATAATCCGCGGCAAGCGCACGGAGAATATGATTAATTCTTCCTGAGAAGAAAGAGAAACTTTTCCGGTGAATGAGTTAACCAGCGACCTGAGCACATCGATAAGATCAATATGGACGCTGCCTAGCGAAAGAGAAACAATGCAAATAACAACAAAAATCATCAGCATTAGGGCGCTGATTTGAAGTACTCGCGATAATGTAACACGTCGGTAAATGGGCATATTCTTCCTAATGAGACCCAAGCTTCAGAAACAAAGTGCACTGAAACTTGCAGGTCATAGTGAGTCCCAAATTTCAGAAGCGTAGCATACTGAAATTTGCTGGACGAACTACCCAATCCCGATAAATCGGGATTGGGAATTATCCCCCAAGGGATATCAAGCAAAGCAGAGAATACGAACATTCAAACTTGCCTTGGGGGGTCTGTACCTTTGAGAGGCTTATATATTCTCTTTGATTTGTTTTCCACTTATTTTAAATTCGAATTATATTCCTTGAGTTTGTCTCGTAAATATTTTTCCGATGTAATAGTTTTTCCGTCAGGAAATTTAATTAGGTAGGGTTGACCTGTAATATAAGATTTGGAAGCGCACAGTTTTATAAAATCATCAGCCGTTTGAACATGACTACCGGCGTTTTTAAGTTTCAACCGTAAATGCTCTGCGGCTTTCTTCCCATCATACTCTGAACCGTTTCGGATAAATATCGCTCCTTTTAAATTCTGTACCGAAGATATCAGAAATTCGATTTTCTTTTTCTCAATATCATTCTGCGCTCCGACCGCCGTAGCAAACATGGCCATAATTACGAATGTTGCCAGTAATATTCTTTTCATATTTTCCTCTAAGAAAAATTAATCTGCTTTTTTTACAAAATCGGTCATTTCTTTGAACAGGGAAGCGTCGGCATACATAGGCCAGTCATTATGTCCCGCGCCCTTGATGATCCACATGCGTTTTCCGCCTTCGGGAAGAGCGTTACACAAATTAACAGCGTGCTTGATCGGCAGGATTTCATCGCGTTCGGCTCCGACGACTGAAATTTTATTTTTAAATGATTTGAGATTTTCGATACTGTCATACTTATCAGTCAAGACCAGTTTAACGGGAAGAAAAGGAAACATGGATTTGGCCACGGATGCCAGCGTATCCCAGGGCGTAATTAATATAATACCGGCAATGGGAACGGATGTCTGTTTGGCAACAGCCGCGGCAACGCCGCAGCCCAGCGACTCACCTACCAAATAAAGAGGCTCTTTATATTGTTCATACGCCAAACGAACAGTTTCCAATCCGGCAGCAACAAATGGTTTTTCTCCCACTTTGCCCGGACGGCCTCCGTATTTCGGATATTCGGCTAAGATTACGCGAAAACCCAACTCCATAAAAGGCTTAAAGTAGAATCCCCTGTCGAGCGCCGTGCCGCCGTTGCCGTGGAAAAGAACAATCGTGCCATTGGGCGCAGGCGCGTCATGAGCGGCAACCAAACCCTGATAATTGTCAGCCGTCGCCTGCCAGAGTTTCATGTTTTCATTCGCAAGCATTCGCTCTGTAGGCCACTGTGGCTCGGGGAAATAAAGAAATTTATTTTGCATATCACACCCTCCCAAACACATTGCCGCAACAAGAAACAACAGAATTATTTTTAATTTCTGTTTCATCAATTGTAGTGAATATTCGGAAATCGATTATTTTACAATGTAATTGAATCGTTATTTAGATTCAATTACATTGTTGTTACGTTGCATTATCTTTTTTAAGTACGGTCCAAATAAGTACAAAATGACTATGCATAGTACCAGAAAAAACACATTATAAAATGACAGCAATATGAAACCCAACATATCAGTTTTTGCATTAAAGTCTGAAAGCACATGCGA
Source organism: Smithella sp. UBA2180 (assembly GCA_002327415.1). Taxonomy (GTDB): domain Bacteria; phylum Desulfobacterota; class Syntrophia; order Syntrophales; family Smithellaceae; genus Smithella. Next base: position 24,235 of record DCVU01000041.1, on the reverse strand, counting down.
GAGACTTTTCTGTGTATGCATTCCCCAGCCGAGAAGTAAAGTAACCGCGGGTAATATCCATATTTGAGTTAGTGGAAAGATAGCATACAGCAAAAGAAATATGGCGGGTAATATTGTATACTATAAAATGGGTATGCCAATTCTTAGAGCATCATATTTACTTAAAATAATATTATTCTCGTTAAGGAATAACCAAAGTATTGCGAGACCTAAGTAAAGGAAACGGATTAATAGAAGATAACGCTTATTTAATACCTTTATCTTTTCGGTATTGTCAAAATGACGCCGAAAAGGAAGAAGTATAATCGCTAGCATCATGATAATTAGAATAATTGTTTTCATAATCTTAATCTAAAAATAATATATGAATATTGACTTTTTATGTTCATGTGACAAAAGCGTAACAAATCTGATTTTTTTGTAAAGGAGATTTTTAAGACAAGGGCTGTTCAAAAATGCTCAGATGCAAGGCGCGCGAGCCCTGAGAAGTGAGGCGTATTTTTTCATACGCCGCAACGCCGAAGGGCGAAGCGCAACGCAGCAGATGAGCGTTTTTCAACAGCCCGGGCTATTTCAGTTCCATGCAAAACTTATCAATTTTCTCCGGCGGCGCAATAGGATACTTGCCGTTAAAGCACGCGAGACAGAAGCAATCTTTGCTCAAGCCGGTTGCCTTGATCATGCCGTCTACTGTCAGGTAGTGCATGGAATCCAAACCGATGAATTCGGCAATGGCTTTTTCGTTTTCTTTTTTCGCCGCGATCAGTTCTCCCTTGGAGGAAAAGTCAATGCCATAAGGACAGGGATAGAGTGTCGGCGGACAGCTGACCGCCATATGAATTTCTTGCATTCCAATGCCGCGCAGATTCTGCACTCGGTTGCGGCTGGTGGTGCCGCGGATAATTGAATCTTCGACAATCATCACTTTCTTGCCGGCTAATAATTCCCTTACCGGATTTAATTTTACTCTTACACCAAAATCGCGCATCAGCTGAGTCGGCTGGATAAAGGTTCTTCCGATGTAATGATTACGAATCATGCCCATCTCAAAAGTAACACCGCTTTCTTCCGCGTAACCCAGAGCGGCGTAAACTCCGGAGTCGGGGAAGGGCATGACGATATCCACTTTCGGACAGTATTCACGCGCCAGTTCATGGCCCAGTCTTTTGCGGTACATATAGACATTCTGACCGAATACCTGGCTGTCTGGACGTGCAAAATAAATCAGCTCAAAAATACAGTGACAATGCTTAACCGCGGGAAAGGGCTTGATGCTCTTGACGCCGTTGGAATCAATTATCAAAATCTCGCCGGGTTCAACATCCCGAATATACCCGGCGCCAACCAAATCAAAAGCGCAGGTCTCAGATGCGACAACCCAGCTGCCGTTTACCTTTCCCAGCGCCAGCGGTCTAAACCCTCGTGGATCACGGGCGGCAATGATTTTATCTCTGGTCAGCATTATGAAACTGTAAGCGCCTTCCAGGCGGGAAAGGGCCGCAACCAATGCTTTTTCCAAACCATGTTTTAAATGCGGCGCCATCAGGTGAATAATAACTTCGCTGTCCATCGTCGATTGAAAAATCGAGCCGCTGCTTTCCAGCTCTTCTCGCAATTTCTGCGCGTTGATAATATTGCCGTTATGCGCCAGGGCATAATACTCTTCGCCAAAGTGAACTAAAAAAGGCTGGGCATTAGAAAGGGTGGACGAACCGGTTGTGGAATAACGGACATGCCCGATAGCTAAAGTACCGGGTAGTTTTTGCAACGTTGCTTCTTTAAATACTTCGGAGACCAGCCCCATGCCTTTGTGCTCCGAAACGTTACAACCGTCGGAACTGACAATGCCAGCTGATTCCTGACCACGGTGCTGTAAGGCAAAAAGGCCGAAAAAGGTTATTCTGGCTGCGTCTTCATGGCCGTAAATGGCAAATATACCGCATTCCTCCCGGGGATAGCTGGATTCTTCTGTTTTTTCTTCGAATAAAGATGACATATAATTTCTCTTTCTAGCCCCGATAAACGGGATAAGTGCGTTAACGAAATTATTTTATGCTATAAAAGCGCAGAAAATAATTTCTAACTTACTAACTGTTTTGATATTCCTGCAATGAACAAACCTGCCAGCTCTCGCTTTTGATTGCCGACACCGCTTCACACAGGGCGCGCGCGCCCGCAATGGTCGTGGTGTAAAGAATATTATAAATAAGCGCGCCCCTTCTTATATGATAAGCATCCCTAGAAGATTTGCGGCCCAGGCTGGTATTAATCACCATCTGGATATCTCCGTTTTTAATGTAGTCCCCAATATGCGGACGTCCTTCGCTGACTTTAAAAACCACACTGGCTTCAATGCCGTGATCCTTCAAGTATTGGGTTGTCCCTTTTGTAGCTAATATTTTAAAGCCCATTTTCTGAAAAGACTCCGCCACCGGTACAATCTTATCCTTATGATAATCATTAACGCTGATAAAAATAGTGCCGTCTTTCGGCATTTTAAATCCGGCCGCCATTTGCGATTTGGCAAAGGCAAGACCAAAAGAGTGGTCTATCCCCATAACTTCGCCGGTGGATTTCATTTCCGGCCCCAGCAGAATATCCACATCAGGAAAACGATTAAAGGGGAAAACAGCTTCTTTGACTGAAACATATTCCGGTTCCGGTGCGACGGTAAATCCCAGCTCTTTTAAAGATTTGCCCAGCATAACTTTGGTGGCGAGCTTGGCCAGTGGCACGCCAATCGCTTTGCTGACAAAAGGAATGGTACGTGACGCGCGGGGATTGACTTCCAGCACATATAATTTGCCGTCTTTTATGGCGTACTGAATATTCATGAGGCCGACGACTTTTATTTCCTTCGCCAGCATTTTTGTCTGCTTTTTAATCAAATCTAAAAGAGGAGCGGAAATGGTCATGGGCGGTAGAATACAGGCGCTGTCTCCCGAATGGATTCCCGCTTCTTCGATATGTTCCATAATGCCGGCCACAACTGTCATCTTTCCGTCGCTGATCGCGTCCACATCAATTTCTATGGCATCCTCTAAAAATTTATCAATAAGAATGGGATGCCCGGGAGAAACAAGAAGAGCTTTGGCCATAAAGCCGCGCAGAGTTTCCGCATCATAGACAATTTCCATAGAACGGCCACCTAATACATAGGAAGGGCGCACCAGCACCGGATAGCCAATGCGCTCGGCTGCCAACAGCGCTTTTTCCGCATCCATTGCCGTGTCATTATCCGGCTGGTTAAGTTTTAATTTGGTGACGATTTCCTGGAAGCGGTCGCGATTTTCCGCGCGGTCAATAGAATCAGGGGAAGTTCCCATTATTTTTATTCCGGCCGATTCCAATCCTCTGGCTAAATTAAGAGGCGTCTGGCCGCCGAACTGTGCGATTACTCCTTCGGGTTTTTCTGTTTGCAGAACATGTAAAACATCTTCCAGCGTCACCGGTTCGAAAAATAGTTTATCGGATGTGTCATAATCGGTGCTGACCGTTTCGGGATTGGAGTTGATCATGATGCTCTCCACACCCTCTTCCCGCAGGGCAAACGAAGCGTGGACACAGCAGTAATCAAATTCAATTCCCTGACCGATGCGATTGGGACCGCCGCCGATAATTGCTACTTTTCTTTTAGTCGATGGGCGGGTTTCGTTTTCCGTTTCATAAGTGGAATAGTAGTAAGGCGTGTAGGCTTCAAATTCCGCCGCGCAGGTATCGACAAGCTTATAGACCGGGATAATATTTTCCCGCTCACGCCAATCGCGAATTTCCAACTCCGTCATTTTCCAAAAAGACGCCAACGCCCTGTCGGCAAAACCCATTTTCTTGGCAGCCTTGAGCAATTCCACGGATGGAGCGGAATTCTTCAGCTCATCTTCGGCATCCACGATTTCTTTAACCTGATGCAAAAACCAGGGATCGATTTTAGTTAATTCATAGAGTTCATCAATTATCATCCCGTTTTGTATAGCTGCGGCAATATAAAAAATCCGCAGCGAATTGGGTTTGATCAGTTTACTCTTTAGAAATTCGGTTTTTTCTTTCAAGTCTTCAGGAAGAACCTCGCCAAGGCTGAAACGCCCGATTTCCAGGGAACGAATCGCCTTTTGCAGTGATTCTTTGAAAGTGCGCCCGATGGCCATGGTCTCGCCGACGGACTTCATGGAGGTGGTTAAAAAATCTTCCGCCTGCGGAAATTTTTCAAATGTCCAGCGGGGAATTTTTACGACGCAATAATCTATTGTCGGCTCAAAAGCAGCCATCGTCTCGCGGGTAATGTCGTTGGGGATTTCGTCCAGCGTGTAGCCGACAGCGAGCTTCGCGGCAATTTTGGCAATAGGGAACCCTGTGGCTTTTGAGGCCAGCGCCGATGATCGCGAAACACGGGGATTCATTTCCACAACAATCATTTCGCCTGTTTGGGGATGTATAGCAAACTGAACATTGGACCCGCCTGTCTCCACGCCGATTTCCCGCATGATGGCAATGGCGGCGTCCCGCATGATTTGATATTCTTTATCCGTCAACGTCTGCGCGGGAGCCACGGTAATGGATTCGCCGGTATGCACACCCATCGCATCGAAATTTTCAATGGAACAAATGATGACGACATTATCGGCTTTGTCGCGCATTACTTCCAGTTCGTATTCTTTCCAGCCCAGAACCGATTCTTCAATCATAATTTCCGAAATCATGCTGGCATCAAGACCGGCCTTGGCGATCTCCATCAGCTCCTCGCGGTTGTATGCCACACCGCTGCCGGTGCCGCCCAAAGTGAAGGAAGCCCGTATGATAATCGGAAATCCAATTTCATCGGCAATTTTAAGAACATCATTCAGGGACCGGGCAAAGCCGCTCTTGGGCACACGCAAGCCGATTTTTTCTATGGCGTGCCGAAATTTTTCCCTGTCTTCCGCTTTATGGATAACTTCCAGCGATGCCCCGATCATTTCCACGCCGTATTTAGCCAGCACACCGCTTTCGGCCAGCGCCACGGCTGTGTTCAATCCCGTTTGTCCGCCTACTGTCGGCAATAATGCGTCCGGCCGCTCGCGGGCGATAATTTTTTCTACAGCTTCCGGTGTAATGGGTTCGATGTAAGTTCTGTCGGCCATTTCCGGATCAGTCATGATGGTTGCGGGATTGCTGTTGATTAAAACAACTTCGTAACCTTCTTCGCGCAGCGCTTTACAGGCTTGCGTTCCAGAATAGTCGAATTCACAGGCCTGACTGATAATGATCGGCCCGGAACCGATTAGCAGAATTTTTTTTATGTCTTTGCGTTTAGGCACTTCTTTTACCTAAAAAAATAATCTCATATTTTCTACTGATCTATTTTTATCGTCTGACTTTAAACAAGTGTCATTGCCCAACTTGAAGCGTGACCTTCAGGTTATTGGGGAATCCAGAATAGTCTTTTCCTGGATTCCCTTGTCTCATTGTCATTCGCAAGGGAATGACAGAGAAAGTATTTATTCCCACTCGATAGTGCTCGGCGGTTTGGAGCTGATGTCGTAAACCACGCGGTTGATGCCGGACACTTCGTTAATGATCCGCGTCGAGACGCGGGCCAGCAAATCCTGCGGCAGACGAGCCCAGTCTGCCGTCATGGCATCGTCACTGGTAACAGCACGGATGGCCACAATATTTTCATAAGTCCGCTGATCGCCCATAATTCCTACGCTCTTGAGCGGCAATAAAATGGTAAACGACTGCCACAATTTATAATACAAATTCGCAGTGCGGATTTCCTCAAGCAGAATGGTATCTGCTTTACGCAATACCGACAGGCGTTGCGCGGTTACTTCGCCGATAATGCGAATAGCCAGGCCTGGCCCCGGAAACGGCTGTCGCCAGACCACATCATTGGCCAACCCCAGTTCTTTTCCCAGAAGCCGCACTTCATCTTTAAATAAGTGTTTGAGTGGTTCGACCAGCTTCAAATTCATTTTCTTCGGCAGACCGCCGACATTATGATGTGATTTAATCACCGCGCTGGGACCGCCGAAAGCCGAGCGTGACTCAATCAGATCTGGATAAAGGGTGCCCTGGGCTAAAAATTTAACGCCTTTAATTTTACGAGCTTCCGTGTCAAAAACTTCAATGAAAGTGCGGCCGATGATCTTGCGTTTTCTTTCGGGATCAGTCACACCTTTTAATTTTTTAAGAAAAAGCTTTCCTGACCGGGCAAACCGTAAATTAATTTGTAAATTCTTTTTAAACATTTCGATCACGCGCCGGGCTTCGCCTTCTCTCAACACGCCGTTATCGACAAAGACGCAGGTGAGTTGTTTGCCGATAGCCCTGTGCAGTAAAACGGCAGCTACCGAAGAATCAACTCCGCCGGAGAGACCGAGGATTACTTTTTCTGTGCCCACCTGCTGGCGTATTTCTTCGACAGCACGGGTGACAAAAGATTTCATCGACCATGATTTTTTACACCGGCAAACATTAAAAAGAAAGTTGGCCAGCATTTTTTTGCCTTCTTTGGTATGAACAACTTCCGGATGAAATTGCAGACCGTAAAAATTACGGCTCAGATCTTCGGTTGCCGCAATAGGCGTATTGGCCGTGGATGCTGTAATGACAAATCCGGCAGGCAGTGCGCCTATGGAATCACCGTGACTCATCCAGCACTGCGTTTTTTTATTAACACCGGTGAATATGCCTTTTCTCTTATTAATCAGCAACTCGGCAAATCCGTATTCGCGTTTGTTTGAACCAAGGACTTTTCCGCCCAAAGAATCAATCATATAGTGGAGGCCATAACAGATTCCCAGAACAGGGATGCCCAGCCCAAGAATACCTTTGTCTACCCGCGGCGCACCTTTACTATAGATGCTAGCCGGGCCGCCCGATAAAATTATACCTTCAGGTCTAAGCGTTTTGATGGCGGCAAGGGAAATGCTAGGTGGTTCAATCTGACAGTAAACGTGATTTTCCCTCACCCGCCGGGCAATCAACTGATTATACTGTGAACCGAAATCAATAATCAGAATCACTTTGCTTTTCCCTTTTCTTTCTTCATTATTTTTACAAAATGTAAAAATAAATATTCCGTGTCGCGCGGTCCCGGAGCTGCTTCCGGATGATACTGCACGCTAAACGCCTGTGGCATCCGCATTCCTTCGGATGTGTTGTCATTCAAGTTATGATAGGTTTTATTAACTTTAGAGCCGACCGACTCGGGTACAACAACAAAGCCGTGATTTTGAGAAGTGATTTCGACGCGCCCCGTATCAACATTTTTTACCGGCTGATTGATACCGTGATGGCCGAATTTTAACTTTTCCGTATAACCGCCGATGGCCTGACCGATAATCTGATGCCCCAGACAAATGCCAAAGACCGGTATCTTACCAATAATGGTGCGCGCGGCATCTACTATATAAGGAAGAGCCGCCGGATCACCGGGGCCATTGGAAAGCAAAACTCCGTCGGGCTTTAGTGCAAGAATATCTTTACCAGAAGAAGATGCGGGCAAAACAAGTACTTCACAACCGTTTTTTTCCAGAAGGCGCAGAATGTTATATTTTACTCCGCAGTCGAGAACAGCAACGCGCAATTTCTTAACCGGTTTTTTGGCAGGAAATTTGCCTGAGCAAGGCGCGCCTTTTTTCCACAAATATGGTTTTGGACAGGTAACTTCTCGCACTAAATCCCGTCCAACGAGGCCGGGGTATGCTCGTACTTGCGCGAGCAGCGATTGAACATCAGAACTCTCCGTGGAAATAATGCCTTTCATGGAACCGGACAGCCGCAAACGGCGCGTCAAAGCACGCGTGTCGATGCCTTCCAATCCGATTTTGCCGTAATCTTCGAGAAATGATTTTAAACTCTGCTTCATCCGCCAGTTGCTCGGATTGGGCTGATATTCTTTGACGATAAAACCTTCGAGATGNNATCTGGCCTTTATAGGATGGGTCGGTAATGACTTCCTGATAACCGGTCATGCCTGTGTTGAAAACGACTTCACCCATCGTTTCGCCACTGCCGGCAAACGCTATACCCTCAAAAACACTGCCGTCTTCCAAGACAAGCAACGCTCTACGTTCTTTTTTTAATAGTGACACAGGAATTTATCCCCCGGCAGAACTAATGTCTTGAGGCTATATCAGATAAAAAAACCGCACCTCTCAGGTGGGATGTGTCTATCTTTTTTTTGCGGTCTCGTCAATAATTAAAAGATGAAGGGAACGGCCAAAGCCGTTCCCTTCATAATATTGTTACTAGTATTATTAGCTGATAAAGAGCATTTCCCAGAACTTCGGCAAAGGCCACAATTCGTCATCAACCAAATTCTCCAGCTCATCAACACTCTCACGAAGTTCATCCATTTTAGGTTTAACTTTACCGCACAGCGTGTCCGCTTTCTTTGCCTCATCATGAACGGCATTGGCTGCGTCCACCTTGGCCAGGATTTCCTTGTTGACCGAATAAATATTATTAACCAGATCAACGACCTTCTTTAAAATTTCTGTTTCGGCAAAAACAACCGCCGCATTGCCTAGTGCCTCTCTGGTGGAAATGATCGCTTTCGCGAGCATTTTTTGGTAAGCAACCGCTGCCGGAATCACCTGATTCAGGCAAATATTATTGAGACATTTGACTTCTATTTCCAAGTCCTTAATATATTTTTCCAGATAAATAACATACCGGGATTGTAGTTCCACTTTGGAAAGGACCTTATATTTATCAAAAAGATTTAGAGCTCTGTCTGTAACAAGCGCTTTTAAGGACACAGGGGTTGTTTTGTAATTCGGCAATCCTCGTTTGCCGGCTTCGATCTCCCATTCTTTGGTATAGTTATCGCCATTGAATAATACGGGCTTTATATCTTTAATTTCGCTTTTCAAAACCTCAAATACAGCCTGATTAATATTTTTGGTGTTTTTAGCTTTAATTTTCTCAGCCAGACAATCGATACTTTCAGCAACTATGGTATTGAGCACCGTGGCGGGGAAGGAAATAGACTGCGATGAACCAACTGCTCTGAACTCAAATTTATTGCCGGTAAAAGCAAACGGCGATGTTCTGTTGCGATCGGTATTATCCTTGCTTACTATTGGCAGCGATGAAATACCCAAGTCGATAATTTCAGCGTTTGTGGCTTTGTTTACTGTTCCCTTTTCTATATTGGTAAGAATTTTTGTCAGCTGATCGCCCAAGAATACGGATATAATGGCCGGTGGAGCTTCGTTTGCGCCAAGTCTGTGATCATTGGCATAAGTCGCGACAGACGCCCGAAGGATGTCCGCATTTTTATAAACGGCACGAACCGCGGCAATCAGAAATACAAGAAACGTAATGTTTTCATGAGGAGTTTTTCCCGGATTCAACAGGTTGTTACCATTGTTATCGGCAAGCGACCAATTAACATGCTTTCCGGAACCATTTATTTTCGCGAAAGGCTTTTCGTGGAGCAGGCAAGCAAGGTTATGCTTTTTAGCTACTGACTTCATGGTGTCCATAACGATTTGGTTATGGTCAACTGCCAGATTGGCTTCTTCAAATACAGGAGCCAATTCGAACTGGGAAGGCGCCACTTCATTATGGCGTGTCTTGGCCGGAATACCAAGTTTAAAGAGTTCCTCTTCTACATCATGCATATAGGAGGATACTCTTTCCTTGATACTCCCGAAATACTGATCTTCCAGTTCCTGACCTTTAGCCGGTGGCGCACCTACAATAGTACGGCCTCCAAGCACAAGATCCTGCCGCTTGAAGAAATAATCCATGTCAATTAAAAAATATTCCTGCTCTGGACCTAAAGTGGCATGGACTTTTTTGACATTTTTTGCGCCCAGAAGTTTCAGCATATTAACCGCGCTATTACTTACCGCTCTGTTCGATCTGAGCAATGGTGTCTTCTTGTCAAGGGCTTCTCCTGTATAAGAAATAAAAGCGGTAGGAATACAAAGTGTTGTCGAAATACCGTTTCTTCTAATAAATGCAGGAGAAGACATATCCCAGGCCGTGTAACCTCTTGCTTCAAATGTCGCCCTAATTCCACCCGAAGGGAAGCTCGAAGCGTCCGGCTCGCCCTGCACCAGTTGTTTTCCGGAAAATCTCTCAACAACCTCACCAATTCCGGAGGGATCTACAAAGGCATCGTGTTTTTCGGCGGTGATTCCCGTCATTGGCTGAAACCAGTGAGCGAAGTGAGTGGCACCCTTTTCAATAGCCCATTCTTTCATAGCATGAGCTACGATATCTGCCGTTGCAATATCAAGAATCTTGTCTTCATTGATTGCTTCCATAATTTTTTTATATGCATCTTTCGGCAATTTCTCTTTCATCACTTTATGACTGAAGGTGTCTTCACCATAGTATTCCGATACCGGAACGAATTTTTCCTTTTCGATGATGTAATTCCTTTCTGAGGCAATTACCGGTTTTGATTTTTTCATAACTCCTCCATTATCATTTTAAAATATTTCTTATTTTTTTTACCAAGGTATTCTTTATCAAATCTCTCAGAGACAGACTCAACATATAAAAAAAGAGCTCAAGTTTAACTGATTAGCTTAGTGCGAAAAATATGCCACACTGCATATTGTGAATACATTATAACAATTCGCAGCCATTCGTCCACTTTAATATTGGCAACTATGGAATAAAAACTGCTTGATCTTGAGTAATCTTTGCTGTAAATTCAGCTTGTCTATATTTATAAATGGAACAATAATGTATTATAGATGCAGTAAAAAAACAATTTTGTAACATTATATTTGTTGGCGCTTTAATGATTTTTCTCTAAGAATTTATTTTTTACAGAATTATTCAATTTGTTGTCTCATTATAAGCAAATCCTTCCTTTAAGGCTAGTCATTGGCACTTTTTTTGCTGTAAAGTAACCGCTTGGACTTCTTTAAATAGAATCCATTATTAATATAGTAACGGAAGAGAAATACAAAATATGAATCTGGCAGAAGAATTTAAAAAAATCGCAGGCGATATAAAAATTATCGCTAAAGAAGAAGAAAAAGAAATTTACAGCCATGATATAGGCGATGTCCCTACAATCATGACCAAAACATTTTTCCAAATACAACCCGATTTTGTTGTCCAGCCTAAAAACGTCGAAGAAATAAAGAAAGTGCTGGAATTTGCCAACGAGAAAAAAGTGCCGGTTATTCCCAGAGGCGCCGCATCATGGGGTTTTGGAGGAGTAATTCCGACAAATGCGGGAATCGTTATTGATTTGTCGCCTTTCAGGAAAATTCTCTATCTCAACAAAGGACAAAAGACCGTTACGGTGGAAGCAGGCGCCAGATGGAGCGATATTGATATTCTGGCCAAAAAAGTAGGTCTGTGCCTGATGACTTATCCTTCAAGCAAGTTTTCGACGGTCGCCGGCTGGATTGCCACAGGCGGTTACGGAATCAACAGCTTCCACTATGGCCACTTATCCAACCATATTGTGTCCATAACAGTTTTAACGCCTTTGGGCGAAGTCAAGAAGATCACTCCCCATGATCCTGAATTCGAATATTTCGTTTCTACGGAAGGTGAGTTTGGAATAATTGTCGAAATCAATCTCAAATTGCGTGATGTTCCCCAAGCCTCTTATCCACATCTGTTCTATTTTGAAAGCGACAAAGCCGCCTTTGGGTTCATTGAAAAATTTATCAAATCAGGAAAGGCCGATGCGCCTAAACCTAATACAATCCGTTTTCTTGATGAGAATCATTTAAATGACATCAATGAAATGATGCATTCGACGGTATTTAAAAAGAGCGCCGCCGTTTTGATGGAATTGGACAACCCTGAAGAAGATAAAAAGTTTTTAACAATTATCGAGCAAAACAATAATATCGAAGAGGCGCCCCGCTATGTTGCCAGTTATCTATGGAACGAGCGGCTTTTTGGAATGAAAACAAAACGCCTCGGACCATCGATTCTGAGCAGCGAAAGTATTATACCCATAGAATCGGCGGCGGAATTTATTGCCAAAGCAAAAAAACTGGGAACCAATTTTGGTGTGGAGATATTCATTGATTCTCAGATTATTGATACCAAAATGGCTCTGATCATGACCAATTATCTTTGCGATTCCAGACGGTATAAATATTATATAGACTTGCCACTGGCCATGATGCTTATCAAAACTGCTGTTTCCATGGGAGCGGAGCCCTATGGATTGGGCATCTGGAATGCGGGCTTTATTAACTATTTATATAAAGCCGAAAAGAAACAGAAACTTTTGGCCTATAAAGCCAATGTTGATCCGAATAATATTATGAATCCGGGTAAATTCTTTGGGATTAAATCAAAGTTCTTCAATATTCCGGCTGTTATTTTCCGTCCGTCCATTTTTAACTTTTCCATAAAGTTATTGATTCTGCTGTCACCTGTTATTGGAAAAATAGCGACTATGACTTTAGGCAAGGTGAAAAAAGTTGACAGCCTTGATTATGAGCTGACCACTCATGCCTGTGCCAAATGCGGAAACTGCATTGCGGTATGTCCGGCATATCTTGTCACAGGAAATGAAGAAGTTACTGCGAAAGGGAAAATTGCTCTGGCTAAAAAGCTACTTGAAGGACGGCCAGTTACGAAAGAAGAAGCGGAAAATGTGTTTATGTGTATGCATTGCAAAGGTTGTGAAGAAATATGCCAAACCAATCTGGAATTGATGATGCTTTGGGACGCGCTGGAAAAGAGAGTAGAAGCAAAATTTGGACGACCGGAAGATAAAATCAGCGAATTTTTGAAACGGGTTGACGAAAGCAAGGAATACTGGGAAATGGTGGATCGGAATAATTGACCCACTTGACATTAACTTTATAGAGAAGATGACTTTAAAATTATGCCAAAGAAATATCACATTCACGCAAAAGTAACGCCGCTTAATCTGGATTATGTTTACAAATTTAAGATTGAGCGGGGAGAAAACTGCATTAATTGCGGCAAGTGCACCAAAGTGTGCATCTATGAAGCTCATAAACGGGGCAAAGGCGGTGATCCGCGCAAAATGGCTGACCCGAACACAGTGGTTTGCAGAAACTGCTTCCGGTGCATTCAGGAATGTCCCCGTGGAGCGCTGGAAAAATCTCTGGACAAGGATTATTTAAATATCGGCGGTTCATACTGGAAGTCCGATATGCTTATTACATTATGGAAGCAGGCGGAAGATGGTAAAGTTCCGGTTACCGGCGCCGGCTATCGAGGCCCGTTTACCGGCCCGGGGTTTGACAGCATGTGGACCGATATGTCCGAGATCGTCCGCCCGACACGCGATGGAATTCATGGACGGGAATATATCAGCACGTCGGTGGAACTGGGCAGGAAGCTCAATCACCTGAGCTTTGATGAATGCGGAAATTTACTTTCTAAAATTCACGATACCATTGATATTCCAATTCCTATCATCTTTGATTTTCCTGAAGGGAATTTGAGTCCTACTGTTAAAGTTGCCCTCGTGCGAGCGGCAGCAGAACTCAATACCTGCATCGTATTGTCCCCGGATCACATTGCAGCAGACACAAAAAAATACATTAAAAATATCATTCCGTTAATTTCCCATAAAGAAATTGATAAACATCAGGCGTTGATCAAGAGCGTCAGAATGGTGGCAATTGATTATAAGGATGAAGTATTAAATAGCTTGCCGGCACTGCAGAATAAAATTAAAAAAATAAATAATGTGCTGACCATCGTCCGCGTTCCCGCAACGAAATCAGTGGAAGGTCTTGTTGCCCAACTGGCGCAAAGCGGCGCGGAGATTATCCATGTCGTGGCCGATTATTGCGGTATGGAGACGGGTTCGACAGGCACAGACCGGCGGCTGGCCAAAGATATCATTCGCGCCGTTCATCTGAAACTGGTGGAGGATAGAATCCGCGATGAAGTTACAATTATTTTCTCCGGCGGAATAGCCATGGCCGAACATGTGCCGAAGGCCATGATCTGCGGCGCTGACTTGACCGCCATAGATTTGCCTCTGCTTATCGCGCTGGGAGCCAGATTGTATGAAGAGCCGGAGAAGATCATCCTGTTCCCTGAAGGACTGGAAAAAATTTCCGTGCGCACGATAATGCACCGGATTGTCAATCTCATGGGCGCCTGGCACTCACAGCTTCTGGAGGTCATGGGCGCCATGGGTATCCGTGAAGCACGGCGTCTGCGCGGTGAAACCGGAAGAGCTATCTTCTTTGAAGAAATCGATAATGATACTTTTGGAAAACTATTTAAAAAAGAGAAACTGTAAAAACATGAAACCATCAACTGTAAAAATTAAAAAAATGCCGTCGCGATTTAAGCATCAGGTGCCCAAGTATAAAGTTACCCGATCCGCCGCCTGCATCAACTGCGGGACTTGCGCAAAATCATGCCCCTATGGAGTTCACGAAAGACAGGAAGGGCACAACAAGATGAGCGTGCCTATCGACTATAAATGCATCGGGCTGGAATGCAAAAATAACGATTTTTATTGTGTGGCAAAATGTCCGCGCCAGGCTTTGAGCATCTCGCTAAATCCCATGTATGAAACGCTCGGCGATTATCGCTGGACAGCGGATATGATTACCGGAACCTGGATCATGGCGGAAACGGGATATCCGCCCGAGCGGAAAGATCTGGAATATAATATTGGTAATTCCGGCGGCGGCTTCGACAAACTGAGGCTCAAATTCCCGGACAAGCCGTCGAAAATTGACAAGCTGGAAATATCAACGGAAATTCCCTTAAACAAGAGAAATGACGGCCGCGCAAATATTGTCATTTCCACTCCCGTCTATGGCGGGGGTATGTCCTTCGGGTCGGTCAGTCTGCCGACAATGGTTTCCAAAGCCCACAACGCCGCCATCTGGAATACCTTCACCTGCACCGGCGAGGGAGGATACCCGGAGGTGCTTCAACCGTATAACGACCATGTGATCACTCAGGTGGCAACAGGTTTATTCGGAGTACGCGAAGAAACAATCCAACGGGTAAAAATAGTGGAATTCAAATACGCGCAGGGCGCGAAACCGGGCTTGGGCGGGCATCTTCTGGGTGAAAAAAATACAGAGAGCGTTGCCCGGATGAGGGAAGCGGTCAAAGGCACCTCGTTGTTTTCACCTTTTCCCTTTCATTCGGTGTATTCCATTGAAGATCACAAGAAGCATATTGACTGGATCAAACAAATGAATCCCGACGCGCTGGTTTCCGTTAAGGTTTCGACACCTAACGATGTGGATATGGTTGCGGTAGGTTCATACTATGCCGGCGCTCATATAATTCATATTGACGGCGGATATGGCGGCACCGGCGCCGCGCCGGACATTGCCAAAAAGAACATTGCCATGCCCATAGAATATGCGATAACTAAAGTTCATAACTTTTTGAAAGATGAGGGTGCCCGGGACACGATGACACTCATTGCCTCAGGCGGCATCAGGACTGCTCATGATCTGGTTAAGGCCATTTGCCTGGGCGCGGATGGCGCGGTAATCGGCACGGCGGAAATGGTTTCTCTGGAGTGTGTCCGCTGTGGAAACTGCGAATCAGGACGCGGCTGTGCCCGCGGCATTGCCTCCACCGATTCGGAATTGGCCGATTTATTTAACGAGGAATGGGCCACGCAACGCCTTACTAATATGTACCACGCCTGGAATATCCAGCTTGTGGAAATACTGCAGAAGTTCGGAATGAGAAGTGTACGAGAGCTTGTTGGCCGGACAGATTTGCTAGAACATATAGATTACAGTGAAAAGTCATCGAATTGAGACAGCTAACTCCCCTCTTTTTTAAAGAGGGGGGGGGGGAGATTTAATGAAACTCGTTAAAATCGAGTGATACGAAGATTTTAATGTAAGTTGAATTATCCCCCTTTTTCCCCCTTTAAAAAAGGGGGAAAAAGTAAAGGGAGTTTTTAAATTAATGGATAATGTTGAAAAAATAACAATATCACGCGCTGAGATTTGCAGCCAGGTGCCGCCTTTGGCCCTAAACACCGAAGAAGAAGGAGGCTGCGGCGTAACAGGCTTTATCTGTTCTATTCCTGTGACGGGAAAGAACATCTTCGAACCATCCGCCCAGATGCACAACAGAGGTAACGGAAAAGGCGGCGGCATTGGAGCTGTCGGGTTTATTCCCGAAGCGCTGGGTGTATCCAAACAGGTTCTTCAAGATGATTACATGCTGCACATTGCTCTTCTTGATGTAAGCGTTTGTACTGAAATCGAAGATAAATACATCAAACCGTACTTTAAAATCGATAAATCGGAAAAGCTCGCCACCATTGATGATCACCGAAGTATCGGTCTTGATGTCCGGCCTCCTGATGTTATGCGTTATTTTGTGCGCGTGAAGGATGATGTGCTCGATAAGTTCATTGCGGATAACAAATTTTCATCCATGGATCGGCGTGATGCCGAGGATGAATTTCTCTATCAGAACAGTTTTAAGATCAATACGCACTATTATGCGTCTCTCGGTGAAAAAAAGGCTTTTGTCATGTCGCACGGCAGGAACATGATGATCCTCAAAATCGTGGGATACGCGGAAAACGTCGTTAAATACTATAAACTGGATGACTTCAAAGCGCATGCGTGGCTGGCCCACCAGCGCTATCCAACACGCGGACGTGTCTGGCATCCGGGCGGCTGCCATCCGTTTAGCGCACTCAATGAAGCACTGGTCCACAACGGTGACTTTGCTAATTATCAGGCTGTAAATGAATACCTCAAACAGCGCAACTATTATCCTCTGTTTTTGACCGATACGGAAGAAGCCGCGTTGCTTCTGGATTTATGGAGCAGGTTATATAAATATCCTCTGGAATATTTAATTGAGGCCATGGCGCCGACTTCGGAAATGGACTTTGACATGTTGCCGGCTGACAAGCAAAAACTGTACAAAGCCATTCAGACCCATCATGTAGGCGCATCACCTGATGGACCGTGGTTTTTTATCATCGCGCGCAATGACGTTAAAAATGATCAACTCCAGTTGATCGGTATTACTGATACCGCTATGCTACGCCCGCAGGTCTTTGCCCTGCAGGAGGGTGAAGTCCAGATCGGTCTGATTTGTTCGGAAAAGCAGGCCATTGACGCGACACTAATTTCGCTTACGCGGGAAGATCCGCGCTTCGGGCCAATAGCCGATAAATACTGGAATGCCCGCGGCGGCAGCTATACAGATGGCGGCTCATTTATTTTCAGCCTGAAAGATACCCCGGAGGGAATGAAACTCATTTGTACCGACAAATTCGGCAAGGTGATTAAAACTCCCAAAGGCAAATCTGTATGTGACGTTAATAAAAAGATAACTGTTACGGAAGACTATAAACCGATAAAAGAAAAACTTGATGCTTTATTTGCCGAAAATGATTACTCAGCCGCTGCGGATAAAATATTTACGTATGTAATGGATAGCATTGCCGGCTTTAATCCCGACAAGCTAAGATTTTGCATTGAGGCTATCAATGATCATGCCCTGATAAATGATGATTCCAAGCATACGGCCATCCGAGCATTAACGCTTTTGAATGATCGTAGATTCAATACCGGCGCGATAAAAAGAAGCTCCTTGCAGCATGTCCTTAAAATTGCTCTGGATGATATTTTCGACGCGTCGCCAATTATCACGGAAATGACCAATTCACGGTTTGTCCGGATTGATATGGCCTGCCGCGAGCAACTGCGCGCGCCGAAAAACAATGAAAGATTTCTGATTATTGATGCCGAACATTTTGAACCGGAAGGCGATCTTTGCGACGCGGTTATGATAGTCAAGGCCTTCAAACTCGGCTGGAAGCATTTCATTGTTTGCAAATATCGCGGCCAGAGGTTTACCGGCTGCGGTTTCGGTCCGGCCACAAAAGATGTGCGAATTGATATTTACGGAGCTTCAGGCGATTATATCGCCTCAGGCATTGACGGCATGGAAATTTATGTTCACGGCAATGCCCAAGATCAACTCTGCCAGATTATGAAAGAGGGAAAACTCGTGGTGTTTGGCGATGTCGGCCAGACATTTATGTACGGAGCAAAAGGAGGCTCTGCTTTTATCATGGGTAACGCGGCAGGCAGGCCTTTAATTAACGCCGTAGGCCGTCCGCGAGTGGTTATTAACGGAACTGCGCTGGATTATCTGGCCGAATCTTTTATGGCCGGTGATCCTCTCAATGGCGGAGGTTTTGTAATTCTCAACGGCATCGGTTTTGACGATGAGGACGGTTCGATTTGTGAATATGACACGCCTTATCCCGGTTCGAATATATTTTCTCTGGCTTCCGGAGGCGCGATCTATGTCCGGGATCCGCACGAAAAACTTGTTGATGAGCAGCTCAATGGAGGAGAGTTTATCGAAATTACCGCCGCAGACTGGAATCTGCTTGAGCCTTATCTGGAAGAGAATGAAAGACTTTTCGGTATTACGATTGATAGGCTTCTCACGGTTGATGGCAATAAAAAGACTCCGCAGGAAGTCTACAGAAAGATCCGACCTCTAAAAGCTGCGACTGTTAAGAAAGACGATGATGGCTTGGAAGAATAAGCCCATGATTAAAGAAAGATGTGCCTAGATTACCCCAGTATGCCCGGCATTCGCTGGGGTATCCTGCCAGACAGCAGTTATTTGTCACAAATATGGCATTATCTGAAAATTGCAGTATAATGTGCAGAAACGATTTTATTATATCAAAAAATATAGTCAGGGTGGAAGGCCTGTGACATCATTATCCAAGGTTAGTACCGGTATCAATGGACTGGATGAAATTCTCAATTTCCTCCAGATGGGTGATAACGTTGTCTTTCAGGTTGATGAAATCGCAGATTATAAAGCGTTCGTTAAACCCTACGTGAAGACGTCTCTGGCTCAGAAGCAGACTGTGGTCTATATGCGTTTTGCCAACCATCCGCCTCTTTTAGAAGCCAACAAGAACATAAAAGTTTATAAGTTAAATGCCAACAGCGGTTTTGAATCCTTTTCCACTCAAGTTCATAACATTGTTCGCGATGAAGGCCGCGATGTATTTTATGTTTTTGATTGCTTGTCTGATCTGCTCATGGCCTGGGCCACCGATTTGATGATCGGCAACTTTTTTGTCATTACCTGTCCCTATCTGTTCGAGTTAAATACTGTAGCCTATTTCTCTATCCTGAGAGGACGTCATTCCTATAAAACAGTTGCCCGTATCCGTGAAACAACTCAGGTTCTCATGGATGTTTATAACAATAACGGCAAGCTTTGCGTCCATCCTCTGAAGGCCTGGCAACGCTATACTCCAACCATGTTTCTCCCCCACATCATGGAAGGAGATAAGTTCGTGCCTATCTTAAACAGCGCCGATACAGCCAGTCTGCTTTCGTGTTTAACCGGCAAAGATTCAACCAGCGGCGTGCGTAATCTGGACTACTGGGATCGCATCTTCTGGCGGGCTAATGAAATTCTGGAAGACCCTGCCGCGGTTAAAGAGAAACAGGAAATGGTGGAGAAATTATCCAGTGTGCTCATGGGGCGGGAAAAAAGAATGCTTTCTCTGGTTAAAGAATATTTCACTCTGGAAGACCTTGTCGAGATCAAAAAGCGTTTGATTGGAACGGGATTTATCGGCGGCAAATCGGTGGGAATGCTTTTAGCGCGCAACATTCTGCTTAAGGATACATCTTTTGATTGGGCCGGGCAGATGGAGTTGCACGATTCTTTTTTCATCGGCTCAGATGTTTTTTATTCCTATATGGTGCAGAACGGCTGGTGGAAATTGCTGATGAATCAAAAGACGGAGGAAGGCTATTTTGAGGTGGCGAAAGAACTCCGAAGCAAGATGTTGTATGGGGTATTTCCCGACGAAGTTAAGGAACAGTTCCAGTTGATGCTGGAGTATTTCGGGCAGTCCCCGATAATTGTGCGCTCCAGCAGTCTTTTGGAAGATGCTTTCGGCAACGCGTTTGCCGGAAAGTATGAAAGCTATTTTTGCGCCAATCAGGGGACGCCGGGACTGCGTTACAATAATTTTGAAGAAGCTGTGCGTAAAATATTTGCCAGTACAATGAATGTTGATGCTCTGACCTATCGAAGGCAGCGGGGATTGGGAGGTCAGGATGAACAAATGGCTCTTTTAGTGCAAAGAGTTTCCGGGTCGCACCGGCAATATTATTTCTTTCCTGATCTGGCCGGAGTCGGCTTATCATATAATTCATTCGTCTGGCAAAAAGGAATGGATCCCAAGTCCGGAATGCTACGGATTGTATTCGGTCTGGGAACGCGGGCGGTTAATCGTGTAGAGAATGATTATCCAAGGATTGTCGCCCTCGACGCGCCTTTGGTTAAACCTTATGCCAAACAGGAAGACATGCAGCGTTTCACTCAGCGGGAAGTCGATCTTCTGAACTTAAAGGAAAACGAATTTCAATCTCTGCCGCTGATGGAAGTGCTCAATGAAAATTTTGAGGCGCATATGGACATCATCGCTACGCGTGATCTGAAGGCCACGGAATATCTGAGATCAACGGGCAAAAAAATGCAGGATGTCTGGATACTGACTTTCGATGAATTGCTTTCCAGCACCCCCTTTGCGGGAATAATGTCCAGAATGCTCAAAAAGCTGGATCAGGTTTATCGTTACCCTGTGGATATTGAATTTACAGTCAACTTCAACGCGGAAGGCAAACCCAAAATCAATCTTCTGCAATGCCGGCCATTCCAGACAAAAGGCCATTACAGCAGGGTGGATCTGCCGGAAAAAATTAGCAGGTCAAAAATTCTGCTGCGGCAGGATGCCAACTTTATGGGCGGCAGTGTCTATCGGTCTATTTCCCGCATTACTTACATCGATCCTCAGGGTTACGCGAAATTATCACTTTCGGAAAAATACGAGATTGCCAGACTGGTGGGAAAACTAAACAAGATGATAGGCAAGCGGGAAAAAATGCCGACAATTCTTTTGGGTCCCGGCCGCTGGGGAACAACAACTCCGGCAATGGGCGTGCCAGTGACTTTCTCGGAAATCAACAATATAGCCGCAATCGGCGAGATAGCCTATACCGATGGCAGTCTAGTGCCTGATCTTTCATTCGGCACGCATTTTTTTCAGGATATGGTCGAGATGGATATATTTTACGTGGCCATATATCCGGGAAGAAAAGATGTCATCTTCAATCTGCCCTGGCTTGTAAAACAGCCGAATATTCTCACTGATCTGATGCCGGATGATGAGAAATACAAGGAAGTAGTGCGTGTGTATGATGTAAGGACGAAAGATTTGCGCCTGCTTTCGGATATTGTGACACAGAAGATGATATGCTTTTCTAATAAATAGGGATAACGTTTTATAAGCGTCATCTTGACTAGTAAAAAGTGCCAAAAATAAAAAAGGTCGCAGCCTTTAGCAGGATGCGACCTTAAAATTATATTTATATAAATTTGTTTTATTACACTACACCGTAGGCCAGCATAGCGTCGGCAACCTTGGTGAATCCGGCGATGTTGGCGCCGGTAACGTAGTCACCTTTCTTACCATAAGCTTCCGCTGTATCATAGCAATTTTTGTGAATGCTCTTCATGATGAGGAGCAGGCGGTTGTCAACTTCTTCGCTCGTCCATAAATATCGCATGCTGTTCTGGCTCATTTCGAGGCCAGATGTGGCCACGCCGCCGGCGTTGGCCGCCTTACCAGGACCGTAAAGGATTTTCTTATCCTGGAAAATATTTATAGCTTCGGGAGTGGAGGGCATATTGGCTCCTTCAGCCACGCAGATACATCCGTTTTTCACGAGAGCCGCGGCATTCTTTCCGTTAATTTCATTTTGTGTCGCGCAGGGCAGAGCGATATCCACTTTGATTCCCTGTTCACGAATAACATCCCAGACATTCTTGCCTTCGAAGCAAGTGGCCTTATACTTGTCCGCGTATTCACTGATGCGGCCACGTCTGACATTTTTCAATTCCAGAACGTAATTGCATTTCTTGCTATCAATACCGGTTTCATCAATGATAGTCGCTGATGAATCGCAAAGAGAAATGACTTTTCCACCCAGCTGGGTTACTTTTTCCACTGCGTACTGCGCAACGTTGCCGGCGCCGCTGATGGCGACCGTTTTACCTTTGAAATTCAGCTTGCGGGTGGCCAGCATTTCCGCGGCGAAATAGGTTGTGCCGTAGCCCGTAGCTTCTGGACGAATCAAACTTCCGCCGTAGGACATTCCCTTGCCGGTAAGAACGCCGGTGTGTTCATTGCGGATTTTTTTGTAATAGCCATAAAGATAACCGATTTCACGACCGCCTACACCGATATCGCCCGCGGGAACGTCAACATCAGCGCCGATATGGCGGAATAATTCACGCATGAAAGCCTGGCAGAAACGCATTACTTCTCCGTCCGATTTTCCCTTGGGATCGAAGTCGGAACCGCCTTTACCGCCGCCCATCGGCAGAGTAGTCAGAGCATTTTTTAAAATTTGTTCAAAGCCCAGAAATTTGATGATTCCCAGATTGACTGAAGGATGGAAGCGCAGACCGCCCTTGAAAGGGCCGATGGCGTTATTGAATTGAACGCGGAATCCTCTGTTAACGATAACATTGCCTTTATCATCTACCCAGGGAACTCTGAACTGCATTGCTCTTTCCGGTTCCACGAGTCGTTCATAGATATTGGCCTTGACGTATTCCGGGTGTTTTTTTACTGTAGGTTCCAATGTCTCCATAACTTCTTCAACAGCCTGATGAAACTCCGGCTGGTTGGGATCGGTTTGTTTGACTTTGGCAATAACATCTTTAATTACTGACATGTTTAAATCCTCCTTTAAAAAATTGTTTATTATTAATTAAATTTCTTCAATGCTTTGCAGATCTTCATATTCCATTACGGTGGACATGGCCTTGTTATCCACGTCAAAACCTTCTTCGTAAGCTTTGGCCACCGGATTCAATCCGCCGACAAGAATCATCCCCACTTTGTTTAAATCCACATTTGTTTGTCCAACAGGGTTTCCGGTGCTGCCGATGGAAAGAACACCGTTAATTCCGGCTCTGATCAGGTTACCTTTGATATCTTCAACCAGATTGCAGCTCAGCGCCGGTATTTCACGGAAGTTAGCCAGAATTTTTCCTTCGCCTTTTTCCACTACCTGTCCCACCGATGTCATTTTGCCGCGGATAAATATTTCTGACGGATCAAGTGATGAACCGGCATAATGAATCAGTTCGACAAATCTTAATGGCTCACTGTTTTTTATCTGGAGAATTCCGCCGAATTTGGAATCGATAGGAATTCCATGTTTTAAAAGGACGCCGTTGATCAAAATACTGCAAACGGTTGCCAGGCCCATTTTCCCTTCGGGAACAACAATGTCTCCCAGAGATTTTCCTGCCGGGGCAATTGCCACACGGGAACTTACCGCAAGGTTCTTCTTGAAAACAGGTTTCATCGCTGCCAGAGCTTTCTTGAATTGATCCTGCGGAAAGAAGGAAATATTAACAGGCGTCAGGCCGTGCATCTTCTTGAGGTCAAAAGTTGTTTTAAAAGAGAGGACATCAATGCGGGAGATGGAAAGTCCGATTTTATCCTGAACACGCGCGTTGTTGATTTCGTCTTGTCCCAGGCTGGTAATGATTCTTCCATCACGCCTTCCGATAAGTTTCGTCAGTCCTCGTTCATCCATAAGTTTAAGATGATAGCGGACAGTCCGTTCACTCAATTGGACATTGCGTTCATTCATCAGCCGGGCAATTACACGGGCCCCCATGGGTTCCGGACTTTTGTTCAGAATCTTTAAAATAAGGATAACTTTCCTTTCTATGTCTTCCGGTTTAAAAAGTTGTTTCATACGTTTCCTGTCGGCAAACGGCAATGGCTTGCCGTATTCCTACTTATAAATAACATTATTGTCAAACACAAAAATGTTTCAAAATAATTATTTTGGCTCAATATTGTATCAAAAAGCAAAAAGAATTAGCCGTGTAATTGAGATAAATAGTGTATTATTAAAATCTTACATATATTTATAAAATATATGTAGATAAGAAGTTAAATTGATAATTTCAAGATTAGAAAAGGTTTGTAACCTTTAAAATGATTATCTCATCAAGGCGAAAAGACAGATGGTAATTGTTCTTTCGCAAGAGAAAGCTTTTTGTATCACTGTACTGGTGTGATAGAATAAAGATAAAATTTCATTTTTTAGCTGCTTTGCTAACAAAAATAGTGATTTAATTTAAATTTGGAGTTATCGTAATCCATAAATATTGTCAGATAAAGGTGCTTTAGTAATGAACATTTCCAGCGTCAGTACAGGCATTAAAG
>DCVU01000153.1:11985-13302 GCA_002327415.1 Smithella sp. UBA2180 | reverse complement strand
GGGTTAACCTTCTGGCCCAATGCACTGCCTCCTTACATTTCGTCCAAAATAACTGTAATATGTGAACTTTTCTTTTTAATTGACGCCGCTTTTCCTTGCGCGGCAGCCCGCCATCGTTTTAATGTCGGTCCCTGATCCACGAATATTTCTTTAACGTAAAGAATATTTTCATCAATGTTAGGATTTTGGGCGGCATTGGCAACAGCGGATTTCAGGACATCCGCAATAACACCTGCCGCATATTTTCTGGTATAAAGAAGGATATTGCGTGCTTCCTGCACCTTTTTCCCTCTTACCAAATCAACCACCAGCCTGACTTTCTGCGGTGACATTCTTATATATTTTGCAACTGCTTTTGCTTCCATATCTATCAACCTCAAACGTATCCGTACTTGAGTACTTAAGCGCGGACTTTAGTCTTCCGATCACCTGAATGCGAATAAAAAATCCTCGTCGGCGCAAACTCGCCGAGCTTATGCCCTACCATATTCTCCGTCACATAAACCGGAATGAATTTTTTCCCATTATGTACGGCAAAGGTGTAACCAATTAGTTCCGGAGTTATGGTTGAACGACGCGACCAGGTCTTTATGACATTCTTATTGCCCTCTGTTTCCATTTTTCTGATCCTGGTCAGCAACCTTTCTTCAATATATGGACCTTTTTTGATCGAACGTGCCACGCTTTTTAACCCCTTCTCTTAACAATGTATTTATCAGTACTCTTGTTTTTTCGTGTTTTATGACCCTTTGTCGGCACACCCCATGGTGTGCAGGGATGTCTGCCACCTGACGACTTGCCTTCACCACCGCCCATCGGATGATCAACCGGGTTCATTACGACACCGCGATTATGCGGCTTTTTCCCTAACCACCGCTTTCGTCCGGCTTTACCGAGACTAATGTTTTCATGGTCGTTGTTTCCCACTTGTCCAATTGTTGCCATGCACTCAATAAAAACTTTGCGCACTTCACCTGACGGAAGCCGAACCTGAGCATAACTTCCTTCTTTGGCCATTAACTGACCATACGCTCCTGCGGATCTGATCAATTGTCCACCGCGGCCAACCTTTAATTCCACATTATGGATTAATGAACCCAAAGGTATGTGCTTTAAAGGAATCGCATTACCTGGCTTAATATCCGCCTTCTCACCACTGATTAAAACATCTCCGACATTAATTTGCGACGGTGCAACAATGTATCTTTTTTCACCGTCGCGATAATTGAGCAGAGCAATTCTTGCCGATCTGTTTGGATCATATTCTATTGCGGCAACTTTGGCTGGAATATCAGCCTTATTGCGGCAAAAATCTAT
>DCVU01000153.1:0-11970 GCA_002327415.1 Smithella sp. UBA2180 | reverse complement strand
CTTTTTACCGGTTCAGAAGATGTAATCTCTGCAAAATCAGAAACGCTCTGAAATCTTCTACCCGGTGATGTTGGTTTATATTTAATAATTCCCATTAGCCTAATCCTTAAACTAGTTCTTATACACCTTCAGCAATTTCAATACGATTGCCGGCAGCTAAAGTCACTATTGCTTTTTTCCAGGAACTCTTTTGTCCCACAATCCGGCCAAGCCTCTTCTTTTTTCCTAAAACATTTATAACACGAACATCAGCAACCTTGACTTTAAACAGTTTCTCCACTGCTTTGCTGATTTCAACTTTATTTGCTTTGCGATCGACTTCGAAAAAATATTTATTCGATTCATCCCGCGCTGTAGTGCTTTTTTCTGTAACTAGTATTTTTTTAATAATTTGATGTATTTCCATTATGCCAACAATGCTCCCTCAATTTTCTTCACAGAGGGTTCAAGAAGGATTAAATGCTCATGATTAAGAATATCATAAACATTAATACCCTCCGATCTGATCATCTTAACGTTTTTTATATTCCGCGATGATTTTAGCAAGACTTCATTGTTTTCATCTATAACAAACAGCGCTTTCTTAAAGCTGAATAGATCAACAACACCCTTAAATATGTGCGTACTTATTTTATCCATCGGAAAATCTTTCAGGATCACCATCTTATTTTCTTTTAATTTCATACTCAGCGCGCATATTATCGCTTTTCTACGTACTTTCTTAGGTATGTTATAAGAGTAATCTCGAGGATGCGGTCCGAAAACAGTCCCTCCACTACGCCAAATAGGCGATCTCGAGGTTCCCGCTCTAGCCCGGCCTGTTCCCTTCTGGCGCCAGGGCTTTTTCCCGCCACCACGGACATCACTTCTCGTTTTAGTGGAAGCAGTGCCGCTTCGGCGCGACGCCAATTGCATTTTAATCACATCGTATATAACAGCGTCATTGACTTCAGCGCCAAATACAGTGTCATTCAAATCAATTTGCGCAACTTTTTTCTTCTCAATATCAAAAACATCCGCAACTGCCATGTTCATAACTCCAGTTGTTACTTAAGCGCTTTTTTTCTTGGCTTTCTTAATTAGTATCAACCCGTTTTTACTGCCGGGGATTGATCCTTTTAATAAAAGCAAATTTCTATCGGAACGAACCTGCCATACTTGTACATTCTGAATAGTTTTACGGACATTGCCCATCTGACCGCCCATTTTGGTGCCCTTAAACACGCGTGCCGGATCGGCACTGGCACCAATGGAACCGGGCGCCCGATGATGCATGGAACCATGCGTGGCCCTGCCGCCGCCAAACCCATGTCTCTTGACAACACCTTGGAATCCTTTTCCCTTTGAGGTTCCGACAACATCGACGAATTCACCAACTTGAAAAATGTCCGCGGTAATTTCCTGCCCCGCTTCATATTTTTCCGATGCCGCCTGAAATTCTTTCAGATTACGGAAAAAGCCTTTATTAGCTTTATTAAAATGACCCTGCAATGGTTTGGTTACGTTTTTTTGTTTAATTCTGCCATAGCCAAGTTGAATGGCATCATAGCCATCCTTATCTTTTGTTTTTATCTGCACAACAACAGACGGCTCAACCTCAATAGCAGTCACACCAACTGTGGATCCATCATCTGCAAAAACTTGAGTCATTCCTAATTTTTTTCCAATTATTCCCTTGCTCATCTAATTTTCCAATTTTTCAATAAATATTTATTCCACTATCTTCATTTTGAAGAATGGCAATGATTCGATACCATCTTCCCACACTGGAAAAGTACGCCTACGCTTTTATTTCTACATCAACTCCGGCCGAGAGATCTAATTTCATCAAAGCATCAACTGTGGCTTGCGTAGGTCCGACGATATCAATTAATCTTTTATGTGTTCTGATTTCAAACTGTTCGCGAGATTTCTTGTCCACATGCGGGGAACGATTTACGCAATACTTATTGATTTCAGTAGGAATAGGAATGGGACCAGCAACACGCGCACCGGTTCTTTTTGCCGTTTCCACTATTTCTTCTACAGAACGATCTAAAAGTTTATAATCGTAAGCTTTGAGACGAATTCTAATCTTTTGTTCTTTCATTGATCGGATAACCTATTTCCTGTTTCTATTCAATAATCTTGCTTACGACTCCAGCACCTACGGTTCTTCCACCCTCACGGATAGCGAATCTCAGTTGCTCTTCCATGGCGATAGGCATAATCAACTCAATCGTCATTTTAACATTATCACCGGGCATGACCATTTCTACGCCTTCAGGAAGATTTGCCACACCAGTTACGTCCGTCGTACGGAAATAAAACTGTGGCCGATAACCTGTAAAAAATGGTGTGTGTCTGCCGCCTTCTTCCTTGGTTAGCACGTAAACAGCCGCTTCATATTTTGTATGAGGAGTAATGGAACCGGGCTTGGCGACAACCTGACCTCTTTCAACTTCTTCACGTTTGATGCCGCGAATCAATAAACCGACATCATCGCCGGCACGTCCTTCATCAAGAGTTTTGCGGAACATTTCCACACCGGTAACAACCGTTTTGATCGTAGGCCTGATTCCGATGATTTCCACTTCTTCACCAACCTTGACAATACCTCTATCTACTCTACCTGTAACAACAGTACCACGACCGGAAATAGTGAAAACATCACCTACCGGCATCAAGAAAGGTTTCTCTGTATCGCGCTTAGGTTGAGGAATGTAGCTATCAACTGCTTCCATAAGTTCCCAAATGCATTTTACATCTGGAGAATTGCTATCCTCTGCTTCCAAAGCTTTGAGCGCTGAACCACGGATAATGGGAATATCATCGCCTGGGAATTCATATGCAGTCAAAAGTTCTCTTAATTCCAGTTCGACCAAATCTAAAAGTTCGGGATCATCAACCAGATCCACTTTATTCATAAAAACGATCATGTAAGGAACCTGCACCTGACGAGCAAGGAGGATATGCTCGCGTGTTTGCGGCATCGGACCATCAGAGGCGGCCACAACCAGAATAGCTCCGTCCATGTGGGCTGCGCCGGAAATCATATTTTTAATATAGTCAGCATGGCCGGGGCAATCCACGTGCGCGTAATGTCTTTTTTCCGTTTCGTATTCTACGTGAGAAATATTAATTGTAACTCCGCGCTCTTTTTCTTCCGGAGCATTATCAATTGAATCGAAAGGCCGAAATTCCGCAAAACCTTTTTTCGCCAGATGCTTGGTAATTGCGGCCGTTAATGTTGTCTTGCCGTGATCAACGTGGCCGATTGTTCCGATATTTAAATGCGGTTTAGTCCTTTCAAATTTTTTCTTTGCCATTTCAATTTACCTCCTTAACTTTGAATGGTTAATTCTTTTATCGAGTAAGTATTATTCCTTATATTATTAAAATTTATAATGGGCAAAAGCTTTATTCGCTTCAGCCATCTTATGCACAGCTTCTTTTTTCTTGATCGCTCCGCCCCGGTTATTGGCGGCATCGATCAGTTCACCGGCCAGTTTCTCACGCATGGTTTTTTCCGTGCGTTCCTGAGCGTTGGAGATCAACCAGCGGATGGCCAGCGCGGTGCGCCTGGACGGCACAACTTCCGTCGGCACCTGATAAGTGGAACCACCGACGCGTCGTGATTTCACTTCAATCACCGGCTTCACGTTATTGAGAGCTTTTTCGAAAAGCTCAACAGGTTGCTCTTTTAACTTCTTTTCAATAATGTCAAAAGACCCGTAAAGAATACTTTCCGCAACGCTTTTCTTGCCTCTCTTTAATAAAGAATTAACAAATTTTGCTACCAGTTTATTATTAAACTTGGGATCGGGCAAAATGTCTCTTTTTTCGATTTCCCGTCTTCTCGGCATTTAATTATCTCCGTTTAGTTTAGTTTAGCTTGGCTTTTTCGCACCGTACTTTGATCTACCCTGTTTGCGGTCCTGCACTCCCACGGTATCAAGCGTACCTCTAATTACGTGATATCGCACACCAGGCAAATCCTTAACCCTGCCTCCGCGCACCAGAACAACGGAATGCTCCTGAAGATTGTGACCGATACCCGGGATGTAAGAAGTAACTTCATAACCGCTGGTGAGACGAATCCTGGCCACTTTCCGCAATGCTGAATTTGGCTTTTTGGGTGTCGTCGTATATACTCTGACACAAACACCGCGCCGTTGAGGCGAACCCGCCAACGCCGGTGTATTTGTTTTCTTTTGTACTTTGATTCGGCCTTTTCGAATCAATTGACTTATTGTCGGCATTTTCCTCCTATAACAAATCACCGCCTTATTTTATCAACAGCAGCAAACCGGTGATAATTATCAATTAAGATTATATCTGTCAAGCCTTTTCTGAACTTATTTAAATTTATTCTGCGCTCACTTCAGGATTGTCATTTGCAACCTTAATTCCCAATTTTCGGTACATCACTAAGCCAGTACCTGCTGTTATCAACCTGCCCATAATAACATTTTCTTTAAGGCCTCTTAAATAATCCGTCTTACCTGAAAGCGAGGCTTCAGTAAGCACTTTCGTAGTTTCCTGGAATGAAGCAGCAGAAATAAAACTTTGAGTGCTGAGCGATGCTTTGGTAATGCCTAAGAGCATCGGCTCTCCTATGGCTGGACGGCCACCTTGGGTTACAACCCTTTCGTTTTCTTTCTGGAAACGGTAACGTTCAACTTTTTCATCGGCTATAAAGGCCGTATCGCCCGGTTCACTTACCTTAACCCTGCGAAGCATTTGACGAACAATGACTTCCATGTGTTTATCGTTAATTTTAACACCCTGTAACCGGTAAACTTCCTGCACTTCATCAACCAGATATCTGGCCAGTTCCTTCTCACCCTTAATAGCTAAAAGGTCATGAGGATTATTTACGCCGGACATCAAAGCGTCGCCCGGTATAACGTGTTCGCCTTCCTGAACACTGATATGTTTGCCCTTGGGAATAAGGTATTCCTTTTCTTCTCCAATTTCCGGGGTTACAATTATTTTGCGTTTACCCTTGGCATCTTTGCCGTAAGAGACAACTCCGTTAATTTCGCTGATAACAGCAAAATCTTTTGGTTTACGGGCTTCAAAAAGTTCGGCGACCCGTGGCAAACCACCTGTGATATCCTTAGTTTTTGTTGTTTCGCGTGGAATTTTTGCGATAATATCCCCCGCACGGACTTGATCACCGTCAGAAATAACCAGATTAACTCCTACGGCCAAAAGATAACGAGCCTCAGAATTCGTGTCGGCAAGCTTGACTGTTTTACCTTTGCTATCCTTGATGGAAACTCGCGGTCTTAAATCTCCACCTTTAAATTCGATAATAATTTTACGAGACAAACCGGTAACTTCATCAACCTGTTCCTGCATTGTTTTTCCTTCGGTAATGTCACCGTATTTAATTGTTCCATCCACTTCAGCCAAAATCGGTATGGAGAAAGGATCCCATTCAGCAATTAATTGCCCTTTTTTAACAGGGCTGTTTTCACTCACCTTTAAATGGGCGCCATAAGGCAAGATGTATTTGCCGCGGCTGCGATTTTGTTCATCCAAAACATGGACTTCACCATGACGTCTCATTACAACGAAATCATTTTCTCTGGTCTTCACAGTATTTAAATTAACAAATTTAATCACACCATCATGACGCGCCTCCAGTGTGGAATGTTCGTCAAATTTCGCTGTACCACCAATATGGAATGTTCTCATTGTCAACTGCGTGCCAGGTTCACCAATTGATTGAGCGGCAACGATACCGACAGCCTCTCCAATATTAACTAAATGGCCATGGGCCAAATCGCGACCATAGCACATGGCACAAACACCATGTTTGGAACGGCAAGTTAGAACTGATCGCATATTAACCCGTTCAATGCCGGCATGATCGATCTTTTCAGCCAGGGACTCATTTATTTCTTCATTAGCTTTAACTATGACCTCACCGGTAAATGGATCCTTAATGTTTTGTAAGGCGACCCTGCCTAGCACACGCTCACCGGCTGTTTCAATAATTTCTCCGCCTTCCATAAGCGCGGAAACATAAACGCCATCAACTGCTTCGCAATCATGCTCAGTGATGATGCAGTCTTGCGCAACATCCACCAATCTTCTGGTCAGATAACCGGAGTTTGCGGTTTTCAATGCCGTATCGGCCAAACCTTTGCGCGCTCCATGGGTGGAAATAAAGTATTGCAGAACAGTCAAGCCTTCACGGAAATTAGCTGTAATCGGTGTCTCAATAATTTCTCCCGAGGGCTTGGCCATCAATCCGCGCATACCGGCCAATTGCCTTAACTGTACGGCAGATCCTCTAGCGCCGGAATCAGCCATCATATAAATAGGGTTGAAACTTTCAATTTTACGTTTCTTGCCGTCAGCGGAAGCGACTTCTTCAGTACTGATACCCTTGAGCATTTCGGAAGCTATTTTTTCTGTAGACTGGGCCCAGATATCCACAACTTTATTGTAACGTTCACCGTCGGTAATTAAACCGTCCATATACTGCCTTTGTATCTTCAGCACATCTTTATCGGCCTGCAGAACGATTCGTTTCTTGTTTTCCGGAATAATCATGTTGCCTATGGCAAAGGAAAGTCCGGAAATAGTGGCGTATTTAAAGCCCAGATCCTTAAGTCTGTCGCACAAAAGGATCGTTGTCTTGTCACCGCATAAACGATAACAATAATCGATTAAGTTGGTTAGTTCCTTTTTATTCATTAACTTATTGACCAGATCGAAATCAATTTCCTCAGGAACTATTTCTGAAAGTATAATCCTTCCTGCGGTGGTGTCTTTTAATTCCGAATTAATGCGTACCTTAATACGCGCGTGCAAATCAATCACGCCGAAATCAATGGCTGATCGAACTTCATCCGGACCGGCAAAAATCATTCCCTCGCCTTTAACTTCATTTTTCGCTCGTGTCAGATAATAAATTCCTAAAACGATATCCTGACTGGGAATAATAATCGGACTTCCGTTGGCCGGAGAAAGAATATTATTGGTAGACATCATGAGCACACGGGCTTCTGTTTGAGCTTCAATAGATAGCGGAATGTGCACAGCCATTTGATCACCATCAAAGTCAGCATTGAAAGCTGTACAAACCAGAGGATGAAGCTGGATCGCCTTGCCTTCGATTAANNTTCGCGCACAACTTCATCGAGCGCGTCCCAGACTTCGGCCGTTTCCTTTTCCACCATTTTCTTGGCGCTTTTTACTGTAGTGACATACCCTTTTTCCAACAGACGATTATAAATAAAAGGTTTAAAAAGTTCTATGGCCATTTTCTTGGGCAGACCGCACTGGTGCAGCCTTAAATCAGGCCCAACCGTAACAACTGAACGGCCCGAATAGTCGACTCTTTTGCCCAGCAAGTTCTGGCGAAAACGACCCTGCTTTCCTTTCAACATATCCGATAAGGAACGCAACGGTCTCTTATTGGTTCCGGTAATGGCCCGGCCACGGCGGCCGTTATCAAAAAGAACATCGACCGCTTCCTGCAACATGCGTTTTTCATTGCGGATAATTATTTCCGGCGCATTTAATTCCTGTAAACGTTTCAAACGATTATTTCTATTGATAACCCGACGGTATAAATCATTCAGGTCGGAAGTGGCGAAACGGCCGCCATCCAGAGGAACCAAGGGCCGTAAATCAGGCGGGATAACGGGAAGGACTGTTAAAATCATCCATTCCGGCTTATTACCAGACTTGCGTAACGCTTCTACTACCTTCAATCTTTTAATCAGTTTCTTTTTCTTAGTATCGGAAACGGAAGTAACGATTTCCGTGCGCAGTTCTTCGTAGAGCTTCTCCAGATCAATTTCTTCCAGTAATTGCCTGATCGCTTCGGCGCCAATTCCAGCAACGAAACCATTATTACCATACTGTTCCCTGGCTTCATCGTATTCTTCATCCGTCAGCAGCTCTTTTTTCTTCAACGGTGTGCTTTTAGGATCAAGAACGATCCAGGATTCAAAATAAAGAACCTTTTCCAGATCCCTCAAAAGTAAATCCACGGCATTGCCGATGCGGCTCGGAAGACTCTTTAAAAACCAAATATGAGCCACTGGAGTTGCCAGTGTAATGTGACCCATTCTTTCCCGGCGAACCTTGGATTGAATAACTTCTACACCGCACTTTTCACAAACTACGCCACGATGTTTCATTCTCTTATAACGGCCGCAGAGACATTCGTAATCCTTTACCGGTCCAAAAATCTTTGCGCAAAAAAGTCCATCTTTTTCCGGTTTAAATGTCCGGTAATTGATTGTTTCCGGTTTCTTTACTTCGCCGCGCGACCAGGAAAGTATTTTCTCCGGCGAAGCAATAGAAATTTTCATTGCATTGAATTTGATTTGATTTTTCGGTTTTTCAAAATAACTGAAAACGTC
The DNA here is from genome assembly GCA_002327415.1 of Smithella sp. UBA2180. Classification (GTDB taxonomy): domain Bacteria; phylum Desulfobacterota; class Syntrophia; order Syntrophales; family Smithellaceae; genus Smithella. The sequence goes on along the minus strand of DCVU01000153.1, from coordinate 3,598 downwards.
TTCCACTGATTTTCTCCTGTACTATTAAATAGTCATTTGAAATTAATGTCTTTATATGTTTGGTCGCCTTCGATTAGCTGGCTTTATCAACTCAGTTCGTCGGCTTCTTCAACTAATTCCACGTCTAATCCAAGTCCCTGGAGTTCTTTAACAAGCACGTTAAAGGATTCCGGCAAACCAGACTCAAATGTATGCTCACCTTTTACAATAGATTCATAAATCCTTGTTCGTCCTGCTACATCATCCGACTTGACCGTGAGAAATTCCTGCAACGCGTAAGCGGCACCATAAGCTTCCATCGCCCAGACTTCCATTTCTCCCAGCCTCTGTCCGCCGAATTGAGCTTTCCCGCCCAGCGGCTGCTGCGTCACCAGTGAATACGGCCCTATGGAACGCGCATGAATTTTATTATCAACCAAGTGGTGCAACTTCATCATGTAAATAATGCCCACCGTTACTTCCTGATCAAAAGGCTCGCCGGTTCTTCCGTCAAAAAGAATGGATTGACCGGTTTCCGGCAGATCGGCTTTTCTTAACATTTCTCTTATTTGATCTTCGGAACATCCGTCGAAAACAGGACTGGCCACAAGCATTCCTCTTTTCAAACGGCCCACAAATCTTTTGATTTCTTCGGCAGAAGCTTGATCAATAAATTTGTCAAAATCCGGAGACGAATAAGTTTTTTTCAATTCGTTTTTAATATTATTTAAATTAAAATTCTTTTTCCACAGTTCATTCAAACCTTCGCCTATTGATTTTGCCGCCCACCCAAGATGCGTCTCCAGAATCTGTCCAACATTCATTCGGGAAGGAACGCCCAGAGGATTCAGAACAATATCCACAGTAGATCCATCAGCAAAATAAGGCATATCTTCTTCCGGTAAAATACGTGATAGAACACCTTTGTTACCGTGCCTTCCCGCCATCTTGTCACCTACGGAAAGTTTTCTCTTAATGGCGACATAAACTTTGACCATTTTAATAACACCGGTAGGAAGCTCATCGCTGGCTTTAATCTTCTCCAGCTTTTCCGCAAAATGAGCATGGACAAAATCAATTTTTCTCTCCAGTGAAGCAATCAAGCTATTTATCTTTTCTTCTGAACCATCGTTTTCAGCAATAGCAATTTCTTTCCAGCCGGAGAAAGGTAACTCCGCCCAAATCTCTTTTGTGATTTTTTCACCTTTCTTCAAAATTACTTTCTTTTTAGCATCGGTTATTTTAGTAGCCGCCGTTTTTCCGATAACAAGCTTTGTGATATCTTTCTTGACAGCGTCCGTCAGAATACGGATTTCATCATCCCTGTCTTTTGTTATCTGCTCAATAGCATCTGCCTCAATCGCCTGCGAGCGCGAGTCACTCTCTGCACCCTTTCTCGTAAATATCTTAGCATCAATAACCGTCCCTTCAACTCCGGGAGGCACGCGCAAAGACGTGTCTCTCACATCACTGGCTTTTTCACCGAATATCGCCCGCAGAAGTTTCTCCTCGGCGGATAACTGAGTTTCACCTTTAGGCGTGATCTTTCCGACAAGAATATCGCCAGACTTAACCGAAACGCCTATGCAAATAATACCGCTTTCATCCAGATTCTTCAGCACTTCCTCGCCGACATTGGGAATATCCCGCGTAATTTCTTCCTTGCCCAGTTTTGTATCACGAGACATGGTTTCAAATTCTTCGATATGAATTGACGTAAAAATATCTTCTTTAACTATTCTTTCACTGACCAGAATAGAATCTTCGTAGTTGTAACCGCCCCAAGACATGAAAGCAACCATGACATTCCGTCCAAGCGCCAACTCTCCATTATCAATTGCCGGCCCGTCGGCTAATATATCTCTTTTATGCAGACGATCTCCGACATTGACAATAGGCTTCTGGTTAAAGCAGGTATCCTGATTAGAGCGCTGGTATTTAGATAAATTATAAATATCAACGCCGCTATCAATGCCATCTTCTTCAGGATGGTCAGCCCGGACGATAATCCTCGATGCATCAATACTTTCCACAACGCCCGGCCGTCTGGAAACAACAACAGCTCCGGAATCACGAGCGATAACGGATTCAATACCTGTTCCTACTAACGGCACCTGCGGACTCATCAAGGGAACAGATTGTCTCTGCATGTTCGACCCCATAAGCGCACGATTGGCGTCATCGTGTTCCAGAAACGGAATTAACGCCGCCGCGATACTGACCAGCTGGGTAGGCGAAACGTCCATCATCTTAATTTGTTCCGGCATAACCGAAATAAAATCGCCACCTTTTCTAACGGATATCAGCTCTTCTACAAATTTGTCATGTTTATCCACAGGACGGTCCGCCGAAGCAACAATTTGATTTTCTTCTTCAATTGCTGTTATAAAACGAACGTCATCTGATACACGGCCATTTTCCACCATCCTATAGGGTGTTTCAATAAAGCCAAATTCATTAACCCTCGCATAAGTGCTGAGAGATACAATCAACCCGATATTAGGTCCTTCCGGTGTTTCTATCGGGCAAATACGCCCGTAATGAGTGGGATGAACGTCTCGAACTTCAAATCCCGCCCGCTCCCGCGTCAAACCGCCTGGACCAAGTGCAGACAAGCGTCTTTTGTGCGTAATTTCAGAAAGGGGATTGGTCTGATCCATGAACTGAGAAAGCTGGCTGGAATTAAAAAATTCATTAACAACAGCCGAAACCGGCTTGGCATTAATCAGGTCGTGCGGCATCATTGTTTCGATATCCTGCAGACTCATTTTTTCTTTTATTGCCCGTTCCATGCGCACCAAACCAATACGGTACTGGTTTTCAATAAGCTCGCCAACAGATCGTACCCGGCGGTTTCCTAAATGGTCAATATCATCGACACTACAATCCCCAACAGAATTTTTCAAATCAATCAAATATTTTACCGCGGACAGAATGTCCTCATTCCGCAACGTGGTAACATCCGTCGGCACATTCATACGTAATTTGTAATTCATCTTGGCGCGACCGACATTGGACAAGTCATAAGTTTCCGTTTCAAAGAAAAGGCTTTGGAAAAATTTCGCTGCCGTTTCCGGAGTTGGAGGATTGCTGGGACGCAACCGGCGATATATTTCCATTATCGCGTCTTCGGTACTATCAATGCGATCCATCAATAAAGTATCCCTGATGGACGCGTTATCCATATCTTCATCAAGATGGATAAGATTTAATTCTTTGACACCCTTCTCTCTGGATATTTCCAACCAGTTTAATGGCAATTCCTCGTTGCAGCGGAAAATAATGTCTCCTGTTTTCGGATCACGAATGTCCGAAGAAGGAATCTTGCCGGTAAGCTCTATTTCATTGATTGTAACACGTTTAATGCCTGCATCCATTATTCTTTTTAAGAGAGGCTTCGTTAGCTTGCGCCCCTTTTTGACAATCACTTCAGCGCTTTTGGGATCTTTGATATCTTCGGGAGCTTTCTGACCAAAAAGAGAATCGTCAACAGCAAAATAAATCTTTTTATCTTCAACGATAACTTTATCAATGCTGTAAAAATAATTTAAAATAAATTCCGACAAATTACCCAGCGCCTTCAATAATATGGTGACAGGCATTTTTCTGCGGCGGTCGA
>DCVU01000014.1:5391-6632 GCA_002327415.1 Smithella sp. UBA2180 | reverse complement strand
CTGCATCATCAAGTATTCCGCTAAAAATGTAAAAAAATACATTGGCGATGAAGAAATTTGGAAGGAACTGACTGCATTAAAGACGCATATATCAGCAGGAAAGAAATGATCCCCGGAGAGGCTGCAATATAGTGAAATGAGCTTACGGGGGAAAATAGCTGAATTTTTCGGCCTGAGAAAAANNCCGCCTGGGCTACAAAAAAGCACTGTTGGTTTTCAACCTGATTGCCCTGTTTGGTTACGCCATTGTCATTACTTTCCCCTACTGGCAGGCAGTGCTTGTCGGCGCAATATTTTTCCTTTCCTGGTCGGCGATATCGCTTCCGGCAACCATGAGCCTTGTTTCCCGCGTTCTGCCGCCGGATAAACGCACCATGGGCGTTTCACTGCATTCCCTTGTGCGACGCCTGCCCATGGCTCTGGGACCGATTATCGGCGGAGTCTTAATCGGCATCTATGGAGAAAAAACAGGTGTGCGTCTGGCCTTCGTGGGGGCTTTCATTCTGGGTATCGTTTCCCTTCTCCTTCAGCAAGTTATGATTGAGGATGATAAAGGCGTGCGCGGAAAAGCGGAGAAGCGTCCTTCGCGCCTCTGGAGATTTATGAATCCCTCGCTGCGCAATTTGCTTGTTTCCGATATTCTAATCCGCTTTGCCGAACAGATTCCGTATGCCTTTGTGGTTGTCTGGTGCATAAAAGATAATGGCATCACGGCCACTGAATTCGGAATTCTCACCGCTATTGAAATGACCACGGCGCTGTTGATTTATCTGCCGGTGGCCTATATGGCCGACCGTTCCACGAAAAAACCTTTTGTCGTGATTACTTTTTTCAACTTTACTCTTTTCCCGCTGGTTATCTTTTTCGCGCATTCTTTCTGGATGATGGTTGTGGCTTTTATCATCCGCGGTCTCAAGGAATTCGGAGAACCGACGCGCAAAGCGTTGATTATGGATCTGGCGCCGGAAGATAAAAAGGCCGGAATGTTCGGTCTCTACTATTTGATTCGGGATATCATTGTCTCCATCGGCGCGTTCGGCGGCGCTTTCCTGTGGCAAATATCGCCACAGGTTAACTTCTTTACGGCCTTCGCCTGCGGCCTTATCGGCACTATTTATTTCTGGATATTCGGGAAAGATCTGATTTCCCCGGTATCGGGAAATCAGTTTAATTCCGAATCCAAATAGAATTTATTATGGATTCCACAAATTGGTCCCTAGTGTAGTGTCTCATAAATATCT
>DCVU01000014.1:0-5370 GCA_002327415.1 Smithella sp. UBA2180 | reverse complement strand
TAGTATTTAATTGCCGAAGCTGCCTTTAAATTGGGCAGGAAAAATCCCGCGATAATAATTCCGCTGATAATCACAGCCCAAATAATATACTTCGTCAATTTCCCGGAATCCAATTTTGTTCCCAGTTTCATCCCGGAAAAAATAAAACCAAGAACAAAAAATACAATGATGAGAATAGCGCCGTGTGTTGTCCAATGATGACCAAGCGCTGATTTCAGAGCACTCATAACATTGGCATTCAGCTCTTTGCTAAGCAGGATAATCGGGTTGAGCAAAATCGTTACGATAAGTGAAAGACTAAAACCGGCGCTATATTTTTCCATCTGCGAATTTGTCATAGTCATTACCTCCCCAATCCAATGGTTACGCCTCTGCTGATGATTCCGCCGGCGCCATCCATGAAAAGACCGATCAATATTATCAATGCAGAGATTACCAGAATCAGATTTTTATTTTTCTTGTCAGTCAAGGCTCCAATCCTGTGAGTAGCTATCGGCAGATAAAGGCTCAGAAGCAACAGCAGGAAAAAGACATGCTCCTTGACTTCCATGAAATAATTGTGCGCCCACGGCCATTTACCCGCTTTGATTATATCCCGGTCACCTCCATAATAGACTACATACCAGTAACCGCCGATAAGATAGGCCAGAACAATCAGCGCGGAAACGGCTAAGCTCATCTTTTTTATTCGCCCGCTGTTTTTTTCACTGGCATTGACGACATCCACAAACAAGGCAACAGCAAAGAGAATGCCCAAGATACCCAACAGTACATGCGACATCATGAAACCCTGATTTAGCATTTTATTCGCTCCTTTCATGAATACTTGAAGATGTTATTCTCCTGGTTAACGTTTGCTTTTTTCCTTCTACGCTGAGCTATTCCTTTTTCTGCGGACCAAATGTAAATTGATAGCCTATGTAAGCAGAGAGGTAATTGGGACCGTTAATATCCTGTCCCGCAGAAAGCAGAATGTGATGATTTTCGGTAATGTTAACAATAGCGCCAAGAGTGTACCCCGTAGTATCTTTGCCATCTTCAGTGCTTGCTGTTTTGTAATAGAGTTCCGTTCCCAGAGTAAGATTTTTAGTAATTTCCCGCTGAATTAACCAGCCAAACTGCCACCAATTCTTATTACCGTCGCCGGGATTAACCCAGTATCCCGCTCCCCCATAGGTTGTCCATGGTCCCCAACTTTTCTGTAACCATACGGGAATGAAATATTGTGCTTTGCCGTTACCTAAACCTTTATCGGAATTACCAGTGGGAAGTTCAATCATGGGAAATATTCCCACTTGCGGAATATAATCCGTTTCCTGAATAAAACGAAACTTGACACCCAACTCCGTATCTCCATAACCATATTCAGAGCCTGATCCTTCCGGCCTTACATAAACAAGGGGCGCTATTAAATGGATTTGTAGATTCGGTATTGCGCCATAATTTATTTCGAGGTGAGGCAGTGTCGAGGAATCCTGATCCCGATCATGTTTGTACTGCGCGGCGAGATATACTTCCCAGTGCTGGAATTCCACTGGTTCCGGGTCATCGGTGACAAATGGTGGACCGGCCCAGGCGTATTGGGGTGCAAAGACAAAAATGCTCCAGAAGACAGCGGCAAAGAAAATTATAGCCAGAATGCTTCTTAAATTGTCGCTTTCTGGCCGGCTATTGTGCGTTTTTAAATATTGGTTAGCCCGAGATTGTTTACATTTAAAGATAAAATTTAAATAAACTCTCATTCCATGCCCCCTTTAACTTTCAATGATTCATCAATGGGGTGATAGCGTAAACGCTGGAAACATTTTAGCTACGTTTCCATTGATTCCGCGATTCAGGCAGCAGCAAGGCGTCTTGACTTTTTCTTCAATTGGCTTATCTGGTGCCTTAGCCGGGAGGCTTTTTCGTTTTCTTCAGATTCCAACGCCTGCCGTCTCATGGTTTTCAGCTCACGAAGCTTCGCCTTAAGCTCAGGTTTGGTCATCTTGATTTTGCCTATATGTTTCTTTCTCTTGATTGGTGCTTCATCCTTGATCCCCCGCGCTTCTTTGATGAAAGCAACGAGTTCCTCCTTCTTCATGTCGTGGATTGCTCTTTCATGGGGAATATCCTCGGCAATTTCCCTCAATTCCTTAATGGTCAATTTCTCCAGATGTTTTTCATCATGTTCTTTATGTTCTTTTTTATGGGTTTCTTCCGACATCGCACATAAACCTCCTTATTTTTTAATATTTTGGGAAATCAACTTGCAATGCATAAAATAAATGAGGTTTTTTATATCACAACCATTGATACGGTTCAACCCCAAAGGTAATTACATCACGGATATGAACCCCGCAGCAAGCTGCGGGGTATTAAACCCTCCGCTTCGCGGGATTGTTCCCAATGGCCGTTGGCTATTGGATAATTCGACTTACAGATATTACTGTGCTGCGCTTGTAATATCTGAGTTTCACTAGAATTGGAGTTTCAACAATGAAAACGGTTGTCATAAATCCGCTTTGGGAAGTACCGGCAGTGATCAGCCTGGTTACTGTGGCTTCAAAATTGCAGAAAAAATATTTTCAGAAACATGCTTGATAATTAAGATAGATGATGATTATATTTCTAATAAATAGCATATTATTTTGAGGAGTTTAAAAGAAGATGAAATCATTCGGCCTGTGCTTTATTCCTCTTTTTGTGGCTGTCGACGCCATTGGCGTATTACCACTATTCATGAATCTCACCGAAGGCATCGAGCAGAGCAAGATCAAGAATATTATAATTCAATCAATGATTACGGCATTAATTGTCGCTCTTGCTTTTATCGCTGTGGGCACAGCAACTTTAAAACTGCTGGGCATCACTGTTGCCGACTTTATGATCGCAGGAGGCACGCTTCTTTTTGTATTTTCCATTCGGGACATCCTTTCCGCCGAGAAAAAACCTTACGAGGTTGATCTGGAAAGCATGGGCGCAGTGCCCATTGGAGTACCGCTAATCACAGGACCAGCCGTATTGACCACATCCATGCTTTTGATTAACGAGCATAGTCTGGTTATTACATCATTGGCCATCATTACCAACATTTTGATTGCCGGCGCCGTATTTTTCATGGCACCGCTTATCAACCGGATTATCGGGAAAACAGGCTCCAAGACGGTCTCTAAAATTACCAGCTTGCTTCTGGCTGCAATTGGTGTAATGATCATCCGCAGAGGAATTGCTATATTTATTGCTAACGGTTTGTAGCCTTAATTGCAGTAACCTATATATTTCGCAACCTTATTCGATCTGTATATTCCCTTAAATTTCTTGACAAATATTTTTTGAGCCAACACTTGACATTATGATTTTAACAATATATAAGGCGCAACCTGTAAAAAAAGGCGCCGCGACGTCCCCATCGTCTAGAGGCCTAGGACACGGGCCTTTCACGCCTGTAACTGGAGTTCGAATCTCCATGGGGACGCCAAATAATGTCCTGGAATCTGAGGTAGTGACACTGCTTCAGATTCTCTGGTTTTAAGGGTTTGATTCATGGTCGTGAATGTTGGTCGTGAATTTCTATTTGATAAAACCTCCAATGCTGGTCTTACCGGTTCAAGCCCCCTGATATATCGCTCCGTAGTAGTAAGATTCTTGTGTCTTAATATTCTCTGAATCGTCACCATAGATACATCGGCCTGCGCTAATATACTAGCCGTTAAATGCCTTATGGCATGATATCCGAATGCCTTGACACCTGCCCTTCTACAAAGCTGTCTCATATGCTTTTGACGTACTTTGAAAGGCTCTCCGTTTTCCTGGTTTGTGAATACCCAATCAAAATTAGCCGATTGCCGATGAATAATCATTGCATTAAAAAGCTCGTCTGTCATGGGAAGTGCATCATATTCCAAACTACCTCCAAACCTCTTTCTTGTTCCGATCCTTACCCTTTGATTGAAAAAATCTACATCTTCCCATCGAAGCCGAAAAAGCTCTGATCTTTTAGTGCATACTTGCAAAAGTTACTGATATGTCATTTCGACCGAAGGGAGAAATCTTATTCAATGATTCTAAAGATTTCTCAGTCACTCCGTTCCTTCGAAATGACATGGTTAATATTGAAATTAAGCACTAGCTGCCAAGTGCAGATAAGCAAGAAGCATTATCTTATCCTGCCCCTCTGCACCTTCATAGACTTGCCAAAAATCGCTCTCAGGGGAGATGTAACGGTTTTGACGTTCCTCTGGAAATCGTTCGGTCAAACATGGATTCGGCGAAGGTAAATCTAAATGCTTATTAATGGTCTCATAATTGAATTAACATTTGTCATGCCGGCGAAGGCCGGCATCCAGGAATTATTGAGACTGGTTCCCGGCCTTCGCCGGGAAGACAACAGAAGACAACAATGGATCGGATATGAATACTATTATGAGACCGTTAATAATTATTTTTACTGAATTTGCTTCAATAAGCCGTAATGCTTCTATCGTAAGAAAACAAACATAGCCGTGCCCCTTTGTATAAACAGGATCGATTAAATCCCGAATCTCATTGAATGGTACAGGTATAATCATCTGGACAAGTGTTCTATTACGACCGTCCGGATGTACGTTCTTGTTCCGCATTGACTAAGAATGGTCTGGTAATTGACCTCTTTTTTCTGAAGCTCTTTTTGGTCGGCTTTCTTGATTTGCTCTTGGCTTTTAGCTTCAAAATATTTGGTTATCTCTTGGAATGCCTCATCTTCTGTAAGATCAATTCTTTCTTCTTCGTGAACCCCTTCCTTTTGTCCTGTATAATAAGTAATCCTTTGGATGCGCCTTCCATAATGTTCCTTAATATCTTTCGGAAGTTCTGTCTGATATTCCTTTCCTTTCTCGAAATAGCCTTTGTCTGCAAAATAACCAGCTATACTTTTCCAGTGATCCAAGTTTCTGAAATATGTTTCCTTTACAATACCTTGTGCCCATGAACGATGAAGATTTTTACCTCCGATCATACCGGCTTTTCCTTCATTCTCAACTTCAATCAGTAAATGCCAATGAGGGAAACCATCTTCATAAAATTCCAGAACAGCCAAGGCTTGCTTGATGTTGATAGGTAGATGCAGCNNATAAAAAAGTAATCTTATGAACAATAAAACGCTTCGCGTAATAATTGTTGAAGATTCGGAAGATGATGCCCTGCTTTTAATACGTGCACTCAAAAAGGGCGGATACAATCCGGTATATGAACGGGTAGATACCGCCGAAGCAATGGGGAAATCCTTAAAGGATAAGCGATGGGACATCATTCTTTGCGATTATAAGATGCCCGATTTCAGCGCTCCTTCAGCCATTTCCTTATTAAAAAAAACAAATATTGATATCCCTGTTATCATCATATCCGGAGCCATCG
>DCVU01000077.1 GCA_002327415.1 Smithella sp. UBA2180 | reverse complement strand
GCCGAAATCGATCTGAACCCGGTTATTGTCCACGAAACGGGCAAGGGAGTTTCCATTGTCGACAGTCGGGTGTTCTTCAAATAACGAAACTTGCCTGTCCCCCGCTGGCGGGGGATTAAGGGGGTGGAAGAAAAACGTAGTACTGGTTTTTAAACCCGTTAAAGCGCAGCTGAAGCTACGCACTACATGATTACAATATCCACCTCCGTCACTAAGTGACACCTCCGCCAGCGGAGGATATCAAACGATATTCCTTGCTATTTCGACACCATCTCGAAAGCCCGAATCAAGTAGCGGAATATTGCTTTACTTATTTCAAAGTTTCAATAGCGGGTAGTAGTTCGAGTTGATTACTATCATTAACATTACTATCTATACAAATCCTATCTCGCCCGTCCTTCTTCGCCTTATACATAAGCTTATCAACTCTATGAACAAAAGCTTTCATCTCTTCATTAAAAGCTGAGCATCATCTTCCGAATCTTCAACAATTAATACACGTAGTGATTTATCATTCCTGGAATTGCTCACAGAAATAATTATCTAAAAAATATTGTACTGTTAATTTATATCCGATCAATTTAACGATCAACAGAGCAACAGCAGGAGCATCGATCAAAACGAAACAAGAAATACGCAATGTTAATTTATTTTTTTGAATTAGCAAAAAATGCTACTTACGTTCCGGAAACTTGTCAATCCCTCGAAAGAGGGATATTAATAAATATTTATATTTTCAATAACTTATGATATAAAATATTTAAAATTATTCTGAAAACATTGAGCTGGAAGTCCAAATAAAAAAATGAAACTCGATTGGGACTATTTAATTCATCGAGACCTTTGCACAATGGCATAGAACCAACAACATTGCCATTCCCGCGAAGGCGGGCCATGGTGCCATTTATGGTAAATCCAGTATTATCAATGGTTTTCTGGATACCTCCGACATACGCCGGACTTCAGGCCGATTACTCCGGCGTATGCCGGATAAGACGGCATGACGATTAAAGAAGTTGTGCAAAGCCCTCTACATGTAAGCTACCACTTTTTTAAGTGTGCTATTCTAGCATAAATATGTTATAAATTGAGTTCATTTTTACGGGAGGCAATTATGGCAGACAGGTCAAAGCTGGGTATGGAATTCCCTGCCTACACTTTTACAATAGAAAAAGATAAAATTATTGAATTTGCCATTGCCGTTTCTCAAAAAGATAGTAAGGAACAAATCAATCCCATTTACTATGATGATGAAGCTGCAAAAAAAGCAGGATATCGAGGGATACCGATTCCACCGACTTTTCCAATCTGCTCTTTTTTTTGGACTGGTGGCGGTTTGATAGGCACGGTTAAAATATTGGGTATTGATTTGAACAGGCTTCTGCATAGAGAAGAAGAATATGAATACTTTGGCAGCATTTATGCCGGTGATGTAATTACCCGTAAAATGAAAGTTATTGGTATGTTTAAAAAGGGGAGCGGAAACAGAGTTGTGGAGGCTACTGTCCTGGAAACTGATTTTATAAATCAGCGGGGCGAATTGGTACTTAAAGCCCGCTCAAGATTAATGGAAAAATAGGAAAATAAATATGGCCCTAAATTATGATGACATTGAAGTTGGTGCTAAAATACCTGTTTATACATCCGCGCCCATTACCAGAACACATCTGGTCCGTTACGCTGGTGCTTCTGGTGATTTTAATCCGCTTCATCATGATCAGACCTTCATTAAAATGATAGGCATGAAAAATGTTATTGCCCACGGCATGTTAATAATGGGTATTGCCGGCGAGGCTGTTACTTACTGGATCGAAAATAAATATTTAAGAAAATTTAACGCCCGTTTTTTGAGCATGGCAGAACCAGTCGATCTGGATGATATTGAAAACACAAAAGATCGAGCAACAATTATCGTTAGCGGTGAGATAGTTAAAAAGTTTGAAGAAAACGGCGAAAAAAGAATTCAGTGCGACATCATTGCTCAAGATGTTTTAGGCAGTAAGAAGCTCTCGGGATTTTTTATTGCAGCCCTGCCTTAATCAACTCAACTTTATAAATTGATCTTTTTATCGAAAATAAATACAGGTAATTTTATGAAGTCCCATATTTTAGTAATTGATGACGACGCGGTTGCCTGCGAGTTCCTACAGGAAGCTCTTTCGCTTGATGGTTATGATGTAAAAGCCTATACATCAGCCAAAGAAGTTTTGAAGCAAGACCTCTCCCGATATGATCTGCTTATGTCCGACATTCGTATGCCTGAAATGGATGGTTTGCAATTTTTAGGCGAAGTTCACAAAAAATGGCCGGATTTACCGGTTATCCTCATGACCGCTTATGGTTCTCTGGAAACTACAATGGAAGCCATAAGTCTGGGCGCGTGGGATTATATAAGCAAACCATTCTCTCCTGAAGATTGCCGGTCTATTGTAAAAAAAGTGTTGGAAGTCAGGGAACTAAGGGAAAAACGTCTGAAACTTGATTTACCTGAAACAGACAAGGGACAGGAATTACTGGGGTCATCCGC
>DCVU01000134.1 GCA_002327415.1 Smithella sp. UBA2180 | reverse complement strand
AAACGGCTTTAATAAGGTCACAAAGGATTATTAATCTTATTCATGAATTCATAAAAAGTGAATTTGTCCGCTGTTGCGTCCCTAAAAAAATGATATTCCCACCAATTAGCAAATCAAAGCCTGAAATTAATATTAAGGGCTTTTTAAAGTCAAAGAAACAAGATGTATCAATAATTCCTATTAAAAGATTAGTGTCTTCATCTAACACAGCATCAACAGGTAATGAAAAAATCCTTAGCGTTAACATAAGAAGCCAGCTAAGTAGTCTGGGCAAAAATATTGATACACTTTATGAAAGAACATTTGCTGAGGCTTTAAATCTTCATTTAAGTTATTCCAAACAATGCCTTGGCGAAGTATACTTAATACCTACTCACGAATATGATGATAAGGCAATGCTGCGTGGCCAAGTTGTTTATAAAAAGGTTACAAAAATTGAGCACTATATAGAAATGTTTCAAGCCATAAATAGCAGAAGCGAAGCAAATATAGATGCATATAAATATGAAAGAATTTGTCTTATGATTGTTGATTTTAGACAAAAAATACCTAAGCTATACAGCACAACAGATGAATTGAAGAAGGATGGCTTGATAGATAAGGAATCAACGGTAAGCTTAGAAAATTTAGCTATTAACAACTTTGCGGAAGATTTACTTGGAATTTACACGAAAAGATTTGGGAAAGGTATAATAGTTTAGATATCTATCCCATATTTTTTTATCAAAAAATCATCAATCTTTTTTTTACTCTCCTCTTTTTTCAAAAAAGATATTTCTTTGTCTGTAAAAATCGGAATTCCAAATAATTCAATGAAGTTTTTTTGATAGCACGGATATCCACCTTCAATTGATACGCTTGTTCGCTTAATATAATAATCCATTACGCGCGAATTTAATATTTTACCAAGAACACTTAAGTCTAATTGTTGTTCTATATTGGTAAACAAAGTTTGTTCAGATATTAAATAGATAGCATATCCATTACAGAATAGTGCATTATCATCTTGCTCAAGTAAGAATCTGGGTTCTGCGCTAAAAGTTGGGGTTAGTAACTTTTTGCCAAAAAAATTTAGCCCTTGTGTTCTTGCATAAGCAAACCATTCTGGATATTCGACTTTTCCCTTATCCCTCGTGATTAGTTCCGTTTTTGCACTAAGCAAATATTCATAGCAAAAAGGGTATGCTTTTTTAAAATCATTTTCTTTTATTATCTCAATTTTTCCGTTAATTTTGTTATATGGGAAAATTATTCTCCGTTTATTTTTGTCTAAATCGCCTTGATTTCTAAAATCGGAAATTTTTGCAATCGGTTTTGTAATCTCCCTTTCAATTTTATGGATTTTCCCATTATATATTTTTCGATAGAATCCTTTTTCAAGTGTCTTTCCGTCAATAAAATAAACAGAATCTTTACACGTTGCAATCCCAACTCTAATGTCTACAATTTCCCCCAGTTTCTTTCCGGTGTTTTCGATTATTTTAATATTACTTTGGTCTGCTTGTTTTAATAATCTCCATTTTTTATTGTTAAGATTTTTAAAAAAGATTTTTGAGTATTTTATTTTATTTAGAGAATTTAATGTTTCATAGTTATCAAATCTTTCATAGTCAAAGGAATCTTTAGTGTTCCACTTAAGAAATGTAATACAAGTATATGTTTGTGCCGCAAATAGTTTCAGATGATTAAAATCTAAAATTCTTTCAATAAGTTTATTATGTTCTAAAAAGTTGCGGAGTGGAACTGCCGCTAGGGATGTAAAATAATTATTTGGCGTGATGTAACTTAAGACACCATCTTTTTTAATTATGTTTACGCCTAACTCAAAAAAAGCAAAATATAAATTATAGTTTCCAGTATTTAATGTTTTCCAATCTTTGTATAATTTTTTTCTTAACTCATCATTAAGATCTTGAAATTTAACATATGGAGGATTGCCAAGCACTATATCAAATTTCTCATTAAACATTTTTCCCCAGTCGGCAGATAAGCTATCGTCAGTTTTCAGATTAAAGTTGATTTCTTTTTTGTCCTCCTTATTTTTTAAGGCAAGCAGGGTTAGTAAGATTTTTGCTCTCCTGACACTATAATCAGCTATGTCAACACCAAACAAATTTTGCTCGATAATATCAATTGTTCGTTTGTCGAATTGTTTAGCAATATATTTAGCAGCAGAAATAAGAAAAGCGCCACAACCACAACTTGGGTCACAAATCCTTTGTGTTGGAGTTTTAACCGTTTCTGAAACAATATAATTTGTTATCAATTTTGGCGTAAAGAAAGCACCATTTATCTTTTTATCGCTGTTTGGAACCAATAATTCAAAAATATTTACAAAATCTTCAATATTTTTTGATTCAAATATTTTATAGAGTTCATTTTTTACAGAGATAACCATTTCCGAATTATCTTGTATAATATTTTTTATAAAGAGGTTGTTTTTTACCTCAACATTATTTACTTCAACAAATAATTGCACAAGAGCATTTTCAATAACTTGTGGATTATATTTGTCTATTATTTTTAGCAGATTTTTATTCATAAGAGTTATATCCATATAAAATACGGCACAAGAGCACTGGATTCACGCCTTCGCGGGAATGACAAAAAATGTATAGACACAATTCATGTTTACAAATTCGATAGCCGAAGTAGAACGCGGCGGTAGCGAGGAGGGTCCACAGGCGTATATCAAAGATACGTCGAGGAAGCCACCGCAGCTACCAACAAAGTTATACGAAGGCTATTCGTATTTGTGCTATTTAGTCAGCAATTTTTCCAACGCTGGGAAAATTTTGCCTAAATTTTCCGGCTGAGAGCCGCCGGCCTGAGCCATATCCGGTCTGCCGCCGCCGCTGCCGCCGACCAATGGAGCCAGTTCCTTGATAATATTTCCGGCATGGTATTTCCCGGCCAGGTCTTTGGTGACCATGCACAACAGCATTACTTTTTCACCGGCTTTGCTGCCCAGAAGGATAACGCCCGATTCAAGCTTGTCGCGCAACTTATCGCCGAAGTCGCGCAATGTTTTTGCATCGGTGATGCCTACTTCCACCGCCAGCACTTTCACACCATTGATTTCCTTTATCTGATTCATCAAATCGCCGGAATCCTTGGCGGCGAGTTTCCCTTTGAGGGTTTCAATTTCTTTTTCCAGTTCCTTTGTATGCTTGAGTATTTTTTCGGCGCGATCATAGACTTCCATCTGACCGGCTTTGAACAATCCCGCCGTGCGTTTTAATTCTTCTTCCGCTTTTTGAATATGAGCGAACGCTTCTCTTCCGGTGACCGCTTCGATTCTGCGCACGCCCGCCGCAATGGCCGACTCGTGGAGAACTTTCAAAAGGCCGATGTCGCCGGTGCGCTTCACGTGCGTGCCGCCGCAAAGCTCCATGCTCATCTCGCCCATCTTGACGATGCGTACGGTCGAGCCGTATTTTTCATCGAACACGGCGGTTGCCCCGGTCTTGAGCGCGTCTTCCAGCGCGCAGATTTCCGTTTTTACTTCCAGATTTTTTCGGATGATGTCGTTGGCGATTTCTTCAATCCGCAGCATTTCCTCATCGCTGATTTTTGAAAAATGAGTAAAGTCGAAGCGCAGTCCCGTCGCGTTAACCTGAGATCCTGATTGTTTGATGTGGTCGCCCAGCACGGCTTTGAGCGCGGCCTGCAGAATGTGCGTGCCGGAATGATTGGCGGCAATGGCTTTTCGTCTTTCTTCATCGACGATCAACTGTGCCGCATCGCCGACTTTAATTTTTCCTTTTTGAACAATGCCTTTATGCACAATGAATTTTTCTACAGGCTTTTTAGTATCCAAAACGGTAAAGCCAAACCCTGCACCTTCCAAGTAGCCTGTGTCGCCTGCCTGTCCACCGGATTCGCCATAAAATGGCGTTGCCGTGAGAACTATTTCCGCGTTTTGACCTTCTTCCGTGTCTTGTACGGATTGTCCATTTATGAAGATAGCGGCGATTTTTGACTGTGCTTTGATCATGCCTTCATAACCGCAAAACTCAGTGACAATACCCGAACTCGAAGCCTTTAAATAACATTCGGCAACCGCTTCTTCGCCGCTGCCCTTCCAGGCGCCGCGGGCTCTGACCCGTTGCTGTTCCATTTCAGCCTCAAAGCCGTCATTGTCCAGAGTAAAACCGTCGCGTTTAACAATATCCGCCGTTAAATCTGTGGGGAATCCGAATGTATCATAGAGCTTGAACACCAGCGAACCGGGGAGAATTGACTTGCCCTCTTTTTTCAGCGCCGCTGTTTCTTCATTCAGGATGTGCAGTCCCGCGTCAAGTGTTTCCATGAAGCGCTGTTCCTCATTTAAAATCATTTTGGTAATAAAAGAGGCCTTTTCGACCAGATCGGGATAAACCCCTTTCATCATATCAATCACGACTTGAGCACTTTCATTTAAAAACGGTTTGTTGATGCCGAGCATTTTTCCGTGGCGCGCGGCGCGACGCAGTATACGACGCAACACATAGCCCCGGCCTTCATTGCTGGGCGTTATGCCGTCGCCGATCAGGAAAGTTAACGCGCGGCTGTGATCGGCAATGACCCGGATGGAGACATCATTCTCCGCGTTTTTGCCGTAGGTCTTGCCAGAAGTTTTTTCCATAAAACGGATGATGGGGGCGAAAAGATCCGTATCGTAATTACTCTTCATCCCCTGGATGACGGCGGTAAGTCGTTCCAGTCCCATACCGGTATCGATGCTTGGTTTTGCCAAAGGATTTAACTTTCCATTTTCATCGCGGTCGAATTGGGTAAATACCAGATTCCAGATTTCCAGATGGCGGTCGCAATCACAATGAACATCGCATTCGGGACGACCGCAGCCGGTGCCTTTGCCCTGATCATAAAGGATTTCGGAGCAGGGGCCGCAGGGGCCGGTTTCTCCCATCATCCAGAAATTGCTTTTTTCTCCCATGCGGACGATGCGATTCTCCGGAACCTTCATTTTTTTATTCCAGATTTCAAAAGCCTCGTTGTCGTCTTCATAAATCGTGATCCACAATTTTTCTTTCGGAAGCTTCACGACATCGATTAAATATTCCCATGCCCAGGCGATGGCTTCCTCCTTGAAATAATCGCCGAAGGAAAAATTGCCGAGCATTTCGAAGAAGGTGTGATGACGGGCGGTCACGCCGACATTTTCCAGATCGTTGTGCTTGCCGCCGGCGCGTGCGCATTTCTGGCAGGATGCCGCTCTGGTGTAGCCTCTGTTTTCCAGTCCCAGAAAAGCGTTTTTAAACTGCACCATGCCCGCGTTGGTGAAAAGCAGAGTGGGGTCATCCTTGGGAATCAGCGACGAACTCGCCACCCGGGTGTGTCCCTTGCTCTCGAAATATTTTAAAAAACTTTCTCTTATTTCATTCCCAGTCTTCGCCATCAATATCTTCCTTTTTTATCCTTCCCAGTTTATTTAAAATCAGGCCCGGCGGGAAACCTCGTCCCATCAGGGCCTGAAAAATTTTCTGTTTTTCTTTGACATCAAAAGCGGACGGCTTCTTTTTAGCCGTCTTTTTTTTGATTAAAGCCTCAATCGCCTCTTCTTCCGGCAATTCCTCGCGCGCCTGCTCCAGGGACAAATCTATTAAGTCCGAAGCTATACCTTTTTCCCTGAGTCTTAAGGCTACCTTCTTATTTCCCCAAAGTTTATTCACAACAAGATTGCGCGCCAAACTTACGGCAAAAGACGCATCATTGAGATACTTCAAATCGTGGAGTTTTTCCAGTGTTTCTTTAACGACAACTGCGGGAAAACCTTTCTCCCGCAGTTTCTTTTCCAGCTCTTTCTCCGAATGCGGCCGCAGGGACAAAAGGCGATAAGCCTTTTGTTTTGCTGCCGCTAAATCCAAGATCTTCACATTATTCTTCCTGTTGGTTAGCTACTATACCCAGTTTGGCACGGACATCGGTTTCCACCTGCGCCATCACTTCGGGATTTTCTTTTAAAAATATTCTAGAATTATCTCGTCCCTGGCCTATCCGGTCACCTTTATAGGAATACCAGGAACCGCTTTTTTCGATTATGCCGTTATCTGCTGCCAGATCCAGCACATCGCCTTCGCGCGAGATGCCTTCGCCGAAGATAATGTCAAATTCCGCTTCTCGGAAAGGTGGGGCGAGCTTGTTTTTTACAACTTTAACCTTGGTTCTAAAACCGATAACTTCCTGGCCGTTTTTGATGGAGGTCATTTTGCGGATATCGAGCCGCTGGGATGAGTAGAATTTCAGAGCGTTGCCGCCGGTGGTCGTTTCAGGATTGCCGAAGAAGACGCCGATTTTCATACGCAATTGATTGATGAAAATTACGGTTGTTTTGGATTTGCTGATACTGCCGGTAAGTTTGCGTAAAGCCTGTGACATGAGACGCGCCTGCAAGCCCATCTGCGCGTCACCCATTTCGCCGTCCAGTTCCGCCTTGGGTACCAATGCGGCGACCGAGTCAACCACCAGAACGTCCAGAGCGCCGCTGCGCACCAGCGTTTCCGCGATTTCCAGCGCCTGTTCGCCCGTATCCGGCTGGGAGATAAGAAGATCATCAGTATTCACGCCTATCTTTTTTGCGTAGGTCACATCAAGCGCGTGCTCCGCGTCAATATAAGCCGCGATGCCATTTTTTTTCTGCGCCTCGGCGACGATATGCAGAGCCAATGTGGTTTTACCGCCGGATTCCGGCCCGTATATTTCGATGACTCGACCGCGCGGAACGCCAAAAGTTCCCAATGCGATGTCAAGACTCAATGAACCGGTGGAAATTGCCGGAACATCAGCCACGCGCT
The DNA here is from genome assembly GCA_002327415.1 of Smithella sp. UBA2180. Lineage (GTDB taxonomy): Bacteria > Desulfobacterota > Syntrophia > Syntrophales > Smithellaceae > Smithella. The sequence continues at coordinate 4,927 of DCVU01000134.1, read as the reverse complement.
CCGAGCCGCCCAGTTTCATAATCGATCCCTTGCCGAACTGTTTTTCTATCTGAGTAATCGCCAAATCAACGGCTTTTGATCTATCCATATCTGCCATAATACAATAACCTCCTCACCCTGTTATTTTTTATATTTTATTAATTATACAATTTGCAACTTCAATTCTCATTTGTCATTGCGAGTTCACGACAGCGAACGTGGCAATCTATCCTTTTCGTCATTCACGCTAAGGCGGGCGTAGTGCCCTTTAGGGTAAATCCAGTTTCTCTTATCCTAACATGAGCCAAGAGTAGACTTGACCCCTTCGTTCGCAACTCACGAAAATTTATCGCTTCGACAAACGCATCATACGCCCATACGGGATTGCCGAAACCTACATAATCTTCTATGCTCTGGGGCATTAATCTCATCTGGTAACGGTCGTCGCATCGATAGCCATAGTTTCATCTCCTTTCGAAACGAATCTACCATATCAGCGTAGCTTGACAAAAAGCATTGTCTTGCTTTTTTATCTTTTTCTAATATTCTCTTGTCAAAGAACAACCCCTCAATTAATTGCGACACAGTCTTTCAAGGGCGAGGGAATAATTTACCTTCTTTTGAAAAATATCTAATTTATTTGTTCAGCAGTCTTGCCATCTGTAGCGCGAAATAGGTGATGATGATATCCGCACCGGCGCGCTTGATGGCAGTCAACGATTCGACCATGGCTTTTTCTTCATCGATCCAGCCCAGGTGAGCGGCAGCTTTGATCATCGAATATTCGCCGCTAACGTTGTATGCCGCCACCGGCAAATCGAATTCCTGCTTGGCGCGGCAAATAATATCCAGATAAGCCAGCGCCGGTTTCACCATAATGATATCCGCACCCTCGCCCACATCAAGTGACATTTCTCTTATCGCTTCGTCGGCATTGGCCGGATCCATCTGATAAGCTTTCCTATCGCCGAATTGCGGCGTGCTCTCGGCTGCCTCTCGGAAAGGCCCGTAAAATGATGACGCATATTTTGCCGCATAAGCCATGATGGGCACATTTTCAAATGCATTTTCATCAAGAGCTTCGCGAATCGCCGCCACCTGTCCGTCCATCATCGCTGAAGGCGCCACCATATCGGCTCCCGCGCGCGTGTGCGAAAGAGCGGTTTCCGCCAGCACTTCCAGCGTTTCGTCGTTTTGCACGCTGTCTTTTTCCAGCATGCCGCAGTGGCCGTGGCTGGTGTATTCACACAAACAGACATCCGTGATCACCAGAATGTCAGGCACTTCATTTTTAATGCGTTTGACAGCCTGCTGGACGATGCCGTCTTTGGCAAACGCATCTGTGGCCATTTTATCTTTCTTTGCCGGAATGCCGAAGAGCAGAACAGCGGGAATTCCCAGATCACGTGCTTTTTGCGCCTCTTTGGCGATATAATCCACCGACAGCTGGAATTGGCCGGGCATGGATGTAATCGGCTTTTTAACGCTCTTGCCGGACACCGCGAAAAGCGGATAAACCAGATCGTCAACGCTTAGTTTTGTCTCGCGTATCAAACACCGGAAGTTTTCATTTTTTCTCAACCTGCGGGCACGATATTCCGGAAATTGCATTTTTAATCCTCCCTCTTATGTCCCCGTTGCAGAAAGCCCTCGGCTACCGCCTGAGGTTTAATGCTTTCTGCCAGTCGCGGGATGTCGCATTTATTAATGGAGCCTCCGGCTCATATTGGAGGTGCTCCAATTTCTTCATCCGTCAGATAACAGGCGGGATCTGGTCCCCAGAGGTCGCCTTCCGATTCCGCCCGCGCGCGGAAATTACCGCCGCAGACATTGAGCCACAGGCATCCCGCGCACCGTCCCTGGACATGTTTCTTTTTATCTTTCATTTTCATCAAAAATTCATTTTTTTCATTCGTCCAGATTTCGCCAAAAGGCCTGTTACGGACATTGCCCAGAGATTGATTGCGCCAGAACTGATCGGGATAAACCTCGCCGTCCCAACTTACGCAACCGATGCCGAGGCCGGATGAGTTGCCCTCGTTCATCTCCAGCAATTCCAGAATTTCTTTGGCGCGCTCGGGATTTTCTTTTTTCATCTTCAGATACAGATACGGACCGTCGGCATGATTATCCACTGTCAGAATTTCGGGAGAAAGGCCGTCATCGAACATCTTTTTGGTTTGCGCGGCTATCAGATCAATTAATTTGCGGGTTTCCTCATGGGTCAAATCTTCCTCGCGCAGTTTGGAGCCGCGACCGGTGTAAACCAGATGATAAAAACACATCCTTTCAATCTTTTCTTTTCTTAAAAGGTCGAACATGTCCGGCACGTCGGCCACATTATGTTTGTTGACCGTAAAACGGATGCCCACCTTGATTCCCGCGTCGCGGCAGTTACGAATTCCCTCGATGGCTGCGGCAAACGCGCCCCTCTTGCCACGGAAACTGTCGTGCGTTTTTTCCAGACCGTCAAGACTTACTCCGACATAGGAAAGGCCGAACTTTTGAAGTTTGGCCGCGATTTCTTTGGTGATCAACGTGCCGTTGGTGGAAATAACCGCCCGCATGCCTTTATCCCTCGCATACTGGGCCAGCTCCAACAAATCCTTGCGCAGCAGCGGTTCGCCGCCGGAGAAAAGAATCACCGGGGAACCGAACGCCGCCAGATCATCAATCAGTTTTTTGCCTTCCTCGGTAGTCAGTTCGTCGGGATAGTCAATGTCGGCGGAATTGGAATAGCAGTGAATACATTTTAAATTACAGCGGCGCGTCATATTCCAGACGACAACGGGTTTTTTGTCGGATGAAAATTGCAGAAGATGTGAAGGTAAATCTCCCGATTTCCGGTTGTAACGCAGGACATCGGATGGCTCCACCGCTCCGCAATATAATTTGGAAATCCCTATCATTTATTTTGGCCTCTTTTTTTCGTTGCCGGTTTTTTCCAGAAATATTTAATCAGCGCCCCAACCAGCCCCTCCATTGTATATTCTTCCTGATGAATATCAACGGGAAATCCGGTCTTCTTGGCCGCCGCCGCCGTAACCGGCCCGATGCAAGCGATTTTAACTCCTTTAGGCAGTTTAAAACCGCTTCCCATTATTTTAATAAAGTTATGCACTGTTGAGGAACTTGTAAAGGTAACCACATCCACCTGATTTTCTTTGAACAGTTCTTCCAGTTCGTTTTTCTTCTTTCCCGAGTTTACTGTTTGATATGCGGTCGCAACATCAACTATGGCGCCAAGCTTTTTCAAGCCTTCGGGAAGAACATCACGCGCCTCGGCCGCTCTGGCGAGAAGTATTTTCTTCCCCTTCAGATTTTTGCCGGAGAAAGATTTAAGGATTCCCTCGGAAATAAATTTCTGAGGAACAAGATCGACTCTGATTCCTTTGCTTTCCACCTGCTGAGTCGTTGCCGGGCCGATACAGCAAATCTTGACACCCTTCAAATCACGGATATCCTTCTTCTTGGCGAACAATCTTTCGAAGAAGAACGCCACACCGTTGGCGCTGGTGAATATCAGCCACTCATATTCTTCCAGATTTTTTATCGCTGCATCCAATTCGCGCCAGTTAGGCGGGGGAACAATTTTAATTGTCGGAAAATGAATAGGATTGGCTCCTTCTTTAATCAAAAGTTGAGCGAGATCGTCGGCCTGTTTTTCAGGCCGCGTAATAATTACGCCTTTTCCGAAGAGCGGCTTTGAGTCAAACCACTGCAAAGTGTCACGCAAGGCAACAACTTCGCCGACAACAAGAATTGCCGGAGGCGCAAACTTGCACTCTTTTGCCCGCGTGGCTATACTGGCCAGCGTCCCGGTAAGAATTTCCTGCCTCGGCGTTGTGCCCCAGCGAATCAGCGCGGCTGGAGTTTTTAGCGACCGGCCGTTATCTTTTAATTCTTTCACAATTTTTTCGATATTCTTCACGCCCATCAGAAATACCAGCGTCCCGATGCGGGACAAAGCCTGCCAGTCGATATCGCTTTTTCCCTTGGTCGGATCTTCATGGCCGGTGACAAAAGCAACAGTCGAAGTCCAACCTCTATGCGTGAGCGGGATTCCGGCATATGCGGGAACGGCAATCGCGGAGGTGACGCCGGGGATAATTTCAAAAGATATTTTGTTTGCGGCAAGCTTTTCCGCTTCTTCCCCGCCGCGTCCGAAAATAAAAGGATCGCCGCCCTTGAGACGCGCAACAATGTTTCCGGCCTTGGCTTCTTTCACCAGCAGGTCGTTAATCTGCCACTGCGAAAGCGTATGCGCACCGCCCTGTTTCCCAGCATAAATAAAACGGGCGTCCTCGCGGGCGTATTTTAACAAATCCTTGCTAACCAGATAGTCGTAGATAACGACATCCGCCTCACCAAGACACTCAACGCCTTTTAGCGTGATCAGCCCCGCATCGCCGGGGCCCGCACCGATGATATAAACTTTTCCTTTTTTATTTTTTTTCATAATTTTTAGTTTTTGTCATTCCCGCGCAGGCGGGAATCCAGTTTTGTTCCTTAAATAATTATTTTGCACTGGACAATCGATACCCCTTTACAACAATTATCATTCCCGCCCCCGCCTTCGCGGGGATAAACTGCGTCGGGAATCCAGGAATTACACTATTTCATTATACAAATCTTTCCACTCAGGGTTCTTTTCTTCAATTAACCTTATCTTCCACTTTCTATTCCATTTCTTCATCTGTTTTTCTCTCAAAATAGCTTCTTCAACTTCTTTATGATGCTCATAATATACAAGGCCATGAATATTATGTTCTTTTGTAAATCCTTCGATTAATTTTCGTTTATGCTCATAAATCCTTTTATTAACGGTCTCATAATAGTATTCATATCCGATCCATTGTTGTATTCTGTTGTCTTCCCGGCGAAGGCCGGGAACCAGCCTCAATAATTCCTGGATGCTGGCCGTCGCCAGACCTTATGATAAAAAAAT
>DCVU01000121.1 GCA_002327415.1 Smithella sp. UBA2180 | reverse complement strand
TTACAGTCCTGGCCACCGATATCGATTACGGTTCCAGCCGTGGGCAATATCCAGCGCGCGCCTTTTCCGTGGCATTGAATCTCAGACACCACTTCATCAACAAAATCTATTTTCTCCCGTCCGTAACCTGTTCCGATGCAATAGTTGATCTCTTCTTTTGATACACCGGCAGATGCCAAAGCGCCCTCCAGTACCGTGTTTGCCGAATCTTTTGGCCGGGGTTTGGATTTAATGATATTACTTCCGATAATTTTTCCATTTTTCATGATAACGGCTTTGGAGGTAAGGGAACCAACATCACATCCTGCAACAATAGGCATAACAACCCCCTTATATTGAAAAATTCGTCCACAAGAATGACTATCATTTTAAGAGCACTTCCCTTCAGCCGGCAATCGATCTATTCTTGTGCTTCAAGTCTCATATTTTCTTCTTTATTGTCTCTAAATCCACGCTAACAGGCCTTTTCAGCCGCTTTCGTCTTGATGACCGTCGTTGTGCTTGCGTCAATTCGCTCAAGAAATGCATTGATCCTGATCTTCATTCGTCCGGCGTCGATGTGAGGTCCGTATTCCCGCTCCACACGAAGGCAGGGGATTCCCATAGCTTCCAGATCTCTCTCAAACAACGCATTTTCTGCACCATGCAGGTCGCAGAAACGGATGTTCTGCATAATCACACCCTGGGCCTTTGAGGTTTCAATTTTTTCCTTGAGTATGGCAAGCCGTTCATTATATTTGCCAAACATCCGAGGACAGACCGATGATGCAAGATAATGTTGGGCAAGTGCGGCGATCGGGTCTCCGTCTTCCTTGATTTCGTTTCCTTCGAAACGGATGCCAAAACAGAGATTTTCCCCTACAATGAGTGCTTTTCCAGTGTTTTCAATCAACTCGAATAGGGCGATTTCATCACTGATGCTACCAACAAGCATGACTCGATGTTTGTTTTCACTTAAGGGTTTCCTGCGGTTTTTGAGCGTAACAAGCCATTTTTCCAATTCTTTTATGTATTCATCTCTGGGCATAACGGTTCCGGCAACTGTTGCCGCAAAAACATCTGTTCCGGAAACGACAACGTCATCTTTAGAGCGCAGGTTTTCTATTTCACTTAACAGCCGCCGTCCTTTATTAAATTCTTTAATGGCAGTACTTAGTTTTTCATTTGTAATACTGACATTAAAGTGCTTTTCTACACTCATTATCAGCTTATTTACTTCTTCAATATACCAGGCAAGGCCGTGGTTTTCGGCCTTGTGCGGCACATCAAAGTAGTAAAAATAATCCGGCACACTGCCTTCGAAATCATCACCGGCTTTCCGCCAACATTCATCCAGGCGGCGCATGCTGTCGCATCCCGGTGTGATAATGGTGCCATCAAGAAAAGAGAATTTCCCCTTACCGGCCAGCTGGAGAATACATTTGGGAAAACTGCAAATAAAAGGCCCAAAATAAGTATCCCCGATTTCCATTCCATCGGTTTCAATTCCCCTCAATCGAACCGGCAAAATGTCGGCGGCGTAAAATATTTCAGCAGGAGTGTACGAACAGGTATATCCAACAACCGGCTTGCCGTCTTTTTTCCATTTTGCGATTGAATCGCATTGAACCTGAGTTGCGGCATCATTAAACACTTTCATGGTCTACAACCTCCTCAGTTTGCCAATGTTGAAGCAAGCGCATCTCTGAGCGCATCTCTCGCCCGACCTGCTTCCTCTTCATGTTCGTCGTCTTCAGGCTTAATCACGTCGCAAATCCAGGTGACCACCCCAGGTATCACGGCCCTTGCCACCGGCTTAAGTTCTTTGCTCACCCCTTTAAAAAATCGTTTGGCGGTTTCCGCCAGTTCATTATCATCAATGGCGTTCACAAGCTGTGTGACGAGCTCGGCAAAAACAGCTGGGCGTTCACCTCCCAAACGATTGATGATCCGCAGTGTGTTATTAAACACTTCCGCTATTTCCTGGATATCATAGGCGGCCATGTGTTGGGCAAAGGAATGTGCCATTTCCTCATCATCTTCCGCATCCCATTCAGTCAGTCGTTTATTTATTGATTTCAGATGAATATTGGTGAGTTCCGGCCCCTTAATCATGGACAAATGTTTAAAGTCAGGTCGACTGTTTATCGAACGTGCTACCCCCTCGCTTATCGTGGCTTTGGTTTCGGCCAACGCGATTTTGGCTTTCCAGAAAGTTACCGGATCGGTTTTTTCGATGACTTGCCCTATGATATTTGATAGCAGTATGGACAATACCGGTGTGCCTTCCCCCATCAGGGCACTGCCGACGTGAACTTTTCGCACAACTTCCATGAGTTGATTGAAAATATCGACAGCAGAATTTATGTTAAGATCTTTTGCCAATGCAATAATCACATCCGCTTCCATATCCGGCGGCAGTTCGTGATTCAACCTTCCCAGGGAAATATCTAAAATTTCCATAAACAGGTTCATAAGGGACGGCACCATGGATAAAACCATGACTACTTTGGACGGATAAAGCCAGAAAACGTGGTTTACCATCATCACAAATGCTCTGCCGTCTTCGACTGATGTATTCAACATTTCGCGGATTTCACCAAAATCAACCGATTCCACCCATTTTTGGAATCCTGGGGCCATGGTATTTGTGAAAAACTCGGGATCCTCTTTGTGGAGATCTTTTATAATCCGGCAACTTCGATTGATAATATCCCCCGACTTCCCAGCCGTGATGTTTGCAATTACGTCACCAAAAACAGCTTTTTTCTTTTCGGTCGGCATTGCCTCTATGGTTTTTGTCATGCTGACAATAATATCGAGAAGACCGTTTATATTTTCCGGCAGGGAAACGCTGATATTTTTTATGAATGCCTCATCTTTAAACAACAGAGCAAATTCTTTTTCTTCCAAAACGTCATGGGGACGCGACAACCGCCTGCCAAGCAGTTTTCCCACGGCCTTCATGACGAATTTTTCAATTTTGCTGTCCTTAGCTAACAGGTTTAAAACATCGGGAAGAATCTTGCTTAATAGTTGTCGGGCCTCTCGTGTTTGAAGAATTTTCACAAGCGCTGTATTTTCCCCAGTTTCCCCGGACAAATCAATTTCAGACTGTTTGTGTATTCCTAAGGGAAAATCAGTTTTTGAATGGAATTTTGTCATGGTACATTCCCTTTTTTATGAATATAGACAGTTCAAGTGTTTCAACTGTATTTTTGGATTGATACTAGGGCAAACAACGTCGTTGTGGGTTTAATCAGAATCTCAACATACTGCATATAGAGTTGAGGTCCTGACTTAAAATACACACCTCGCATATCAGCCTTTTTTCCTAGCCATACCACAGCTAAGAACTAACTTTTTACGAGTTAATCAAAGTTGACAGATGTTCATATTTTTAGGAGACTGCGGCAGCCAAACGAGTTACATCTGTTTGTTTGAATGCTGGCATCGAAATAGCAAGATCTTCTTCTCTGGTGGGCGATTCCAGGGCAAACAGGTGTTTGGCCAGGCGTTTTCCCAGTGCGACAAGCGTGGTTGTGGGCGGCAACCCCCATTCCTCTGGAACCACCGAACAGTCGCATACATAAAGGTTGTCAAATTTTGTTTTTAGATTGGAATCCAATTGTTCGCCGATTTTCACGGTACCACCTGGGTGGGCTGCAGTCCTCCAGCTTTTGTAAATGTCCGTTGCACCGGCATTTTTGAGAATGCGCTTAGCGTGCTCAGCGCCTTTATCCAGTCTTTTAACATCATTTTTGGAAAGCGGTTTTTTAATCCATCCGTTATTTGTGAGGGTGCCACCAAGGCCGTCCCTTATCTTGATCATGATAGGAAGTATATCTTTATATAAAAAAGCCTGTTTAACTTTTAACAATTCTAAATCAAAACCGACTTTCATCATTCTGGGTAAATTAAAATCAGTAAGAACGATGCCGTCTTCTGGAAAATGAATACCGGAACTCATTGGAACAGATTTTCCACAACCTAACCCTTTAACTTTGCCGTACACAAAAATCAAAGGATCAAAAAAGAAATCATAGCCGGTGCTTTGCATGCCGCTTTCGCGGAGAATAAGCGGAGAACCGATGCCGCCAGCTGCAATAATGATTTTTGGGGCATATGCCAGGAAAATTTCTTTATTGTTTCTATACTCAACGCCAACAGCTTTATTGTCTTCTATGATGACTTTATTAACCTTAGCATGGTTAATAAGTGTTGCTCCGTTTTCAATAGCCTTATCGACAAAGTCTCGTGCATCCCATTTTGCGCCATAGGGGCACCCGTACATGCATCGCTGGCAATTTAACTTACATTTTGAAGGATCAATAAACTTAATCAGTCTTTTAACATCAAACCCAATGTCGCCAGCACTTTCTTCGAAAACCTTGGGGCCTGGACCCATGAGTTCGTCCGGTAGGGGAACCATTGGAAGATCGCCCTTCATCTCTTCAAACTCAGCCGAGATATCGACACCATACTTTTTAAGCATATCCACCGGCGGGTCAAATGCCGTACCGCAGAAGATAACAGAAGAGCCGCCGGTTGTGATCGCCCTGATCACAGGAAGCCCCTGGCTTGTCATGACAGCGCTTCGCCCAGGAATAAGGGCACGGGTCACCATTGAGGAAAAAGTACCTTTTTTAGGATTGTTATCTCCCCACTCAAGGATCAGCACTTTTCGCCCCTGTTTTGCCAGATCCATGGCAACGGTTGCGCCGCCCGGGCCGCTGCCGACCACTATGGCATCAAACTCTGTTTTGTGTTTTTGCATGCTCAATCCTCCATTTAGATGATTTTGGCGTGTGAGGTATGATGTTTTCCAATATTATGTTTACAAAGAAATAAAGCACAAAACATGCCAATCCCATAAAAAAGCCTATCTAATTGATTTTACGATATATTTCGCACATTTCAGGAGTGCGGCAAATTTTCAAATTATGTGCCGATATGGCACATATCATGCTTTTCTATTGGAATATATCCTGGAAACATAGTCCATTATAGCCTTCAACTCCAACTGACACATTGTGTGTCATATAAGCACAATATGTTACACAAAAGCGGCCCAAAAAATTTCAACAAGCCGTAAAGTGGAAAATCTACTACGAATAACTGCTCACCTGGCCACAAAAGCTGCAATCACTCTGGAGACGTGTCAGGCAACGAATGTTTTTCGACAGGAATTCAATCAGCATGGGACCCTGAGTATTGTCAATACTGACCTGGGGAGTCAATTCAGGGCTAAGGAATTTGGACAGGTTGTTAAGAGACAGGGATGCAAACTAAGTACGGACTATCGAGGTGCTTTGCGTGATAAAAAGTATTTGTGGAACGATTATGGAAATAGCCGAAGCATGAGAGGGTCTATTTAGATGCCTACAACTCAATAGTGGAATCGCACAAATCGTTCATGAGCTATTTTACTGGCACAACCGACATAGACCTCATTCACAGTTGGGTAGAAAAACACCTGAAGAGACATATGTCTAGATGCTGCCGGCAGTTGAGCAGGCAGCTTAATTGAATTAAGGCAGAGGATCCACCTTGAAAACGTTCATGCCTTAGTTCAAACGAGCTCAGCCGCCATCTCACACAGATGGCAGATTTGCATACCTCCTGTTTTTTGAAAAATAGAAAGAAAGGATTAAATGAGTTGATACTTTTTTAACTTTCGATAAAAAGTACGCCTGGATACCCCCAACTGCAAGGCCGCCTTTGATTTGTTCCATTTAAAACGTTCCAATGCCTCTATGATCATCACTTTTTCTGTTTCAGTAATTGTTTCTGGATAACCTTGTTTTAAAGGGGGCGCCTGAATTTCCCTGGGTACAATTCCCGGCGACTCCAAAATATTTCTTGAATTTGAAAGAAAATCAATGGTTCCCAGCGTGCAATACCGTTGAAGGACATTTTGGAGTTCTCTTACGTTTCCCGGCCAATCATAGGACAGCAATTCTTCGAGTATCTTGCCTGTAACCGGCGGGTCATTTTTATCTCTGCTGTGAACTTCCCAAAAATGTTCAATCAGCAAAGGGATATCTTCTTTGCGGCTTCGAAGCGGTGGGAGATGAATGGGAACAATATTTATTCGATAGTAAAAATCTTCACGCATGGCCCCTTTTCGAATCGCCTCTTTAAGATCCCTGTTAGTTGCAGCTACGATCCGTGCATTGGATTTTTTGACTGTCTGACTGCCCAAAGGCGTGTAGGTGCCTTCCAGTGCCCTTAGAAGCTTGACTTGAAAAGAGAGGCTTATTTCGCCAAGTTCATCCAAAAACAGGCTACCATCCTGAGATTGATCCAGATATCCTTTTTGATCCTTGTTTGCACCGGTAAAAGCTCCTTTTTTATAACCAAAAAACTCACTTTCAAACAGATTTTCAGGAATTGCACCGCAATTGACCGGAACAAAATTACCTTTTTTCCGATCACTCTTTTCATGTATTTCTTTTGCCACCAGTTCTTTTCCGGTACCTGACTCTCCGTCTATAATAACAGGTGTATCTGTTGTTGCCGCCTTTAAAATCAATTCGTAGACTTCCTGCATCGCAGGACTTTTACCAATGATGCGCCCGAAGCGGAAACGGTCTTTGATGTCAGATC
>DCVU01000136.1 GCA_002327415.1 Smithella sp. UBA2180 | reverse complement strand
CCACGCTTCATTGTAAATCTCACAATCAAACTGGTTGGCAATATTCAAGGTCGCATCAGCGCTTCCGGAATCAACAATAATCATCTGCCTGGCAAACTCAACGCTTTGCAGACAGGCGCAAATATTTTCTTCTTCATTCTTTGTTATTATGGCTACGGAAAGGGGAATCTTTTCCAAAAGCTTTTCCTTAAATTTAATTTAACCAGTTGCCTATAAGCAGATTGGCCGCTGCGGCATGACCGGCTGCGGACCAATGATCGTCATAATCCTGATAAAACTTCCTTCCGTCCGGTGTTTTGCGGACAAAACTTTCAAAATCAATAAAAGAAAAAGTTTGTTTGTTTTTTTCGGCAAACTCACGCAAAACCCATCTTCGATTATCAGGTTTATCATTCAAATATAAAATGGACTTATCTGAAGTATCTATAACATAAATATGACTGCCTCCGGCATCTTTCCGGAGACGATTCAGGCAGTAAATTAAAAAATCTTTATGCTCCTTATCCAGGGTGCTTTCAGCAGGCGCATTAATGGACGGAGAGAAATCAAAACCGGCAGGAGGCTTATCCATACTTAAGGAGGCTTTTATTCTTTTATCAAATAATCGCCTGAGAACACGGGCGTGATAAGCTTTGACGTATGAACGGCGAAAGAATTTATCCCATGTCCAGTAACCCGGCTGCTGGCGGGCAACCATCTGCTGATAATCCTTTTCATCATTGGGCTTCGGATGCCTTTCCAAATCATACTCCGTGGCGGATATTTTTTTAATACTGCATAATAAATCATTCGGACAAAATATATAAATTACCGCGACAGGATTTAACAGGTCTTTATAGAATTCAAAAGAACGGATGACTGAATCCATATCCCATCCAGGCAGGGCAAGGCTTATAACCTGAAAAGACGGGTCATTTTTCTGTAACTCTTTTTCCAGAATTCTACCGGCAGTTTGTTCCCACTGGACACCCCATCCGAAAGCAAATGAATCTCCCAGGATGACAATATTTTTTCTATTCGGTGATAAATCCCAGTCTGGACCGCGGAACCCTTGATTGTTAGTGTCCACTGTATAATCAAGCTGTCCCGGATAAAATAACCTGACATTGCGAAGATTTTTTTGCAATGTATAGCCCAACAGGGGATGATAAACACCGTAGATACCATGAATTGTGGGACGTCTTATCTGATAAATAGCCTCTTCGATATTGCGGATTTTCAGAAGCGGCAGAGTTATTTCAACAATAATAACACCCATGCAAAGAGTAACAATTAGTATCATTATATTTATTAAATAACTTGATATTTTCTTCCGAACGGATGATTTTTCCTGAGTTGTCATTGCTCACGCGCCTTTCTTCTCATCTTGATGTAATTCATTAAAATTGATTTTTATTATTTGATTTTAACTTCTAATATGCTGCGGAAAGTGTTTCTTAATATAAGGTTTTATATCATTGAATATGATGATTGCCACGGTTTCCGCTCCTTTGTTCGTAAAGTGCATTAAATCATAGTATAAATCGGATCGTTTAGGCATTTTTGTTGCAAAATCAATAACCAATACATCTTTTTTCTTTCCAATATCTCTAGTTTTTTGATTGTACAATTCAAGAATTTTCCAATTTAGAAACCCGCTGGTACCATCCGCCATTTTAATTTTTCCTAAATCAACTCCTGTAACCGAATCAACGCCATTGCCATAAAGGACAGGTTGGGTAATAAATACAGGAGTAATGTTTGCTGCTCTTGATATCCTTATGATATTTTCCAAGCGTTTTTCAAAAGGAATTAAAAACTTACTTTCATCTAGTAATTTCTTTTCCAAAATACTTCTTTCCTCTGAATTCACATATCCAAGCTTTTCCACATCGATTTGATGATGGGATAGCTGACGTGCTTTTGCTCTTCTGCATCTATCTATATTTTTACCGAGAAATAAAATTTCAGAATGGTCTTCTATACTTTTTAAAAAGTCTTTTAAGCTTGCAAAACTTATCCCTTTTATCATTGTTTTTTCGTCATATGATTTAATTTTTTCTAGGCCAATATCGTTGATTCCTATGAGAAACAGAACCATTTTAGGTCTGGTTTTTATTATGTAATCCTCCATGAGGATTGCATGTCCATAAGTTGAATGGCCATCGATGCCAGCATTATTAATCCATACCAAGGGGATATCTTTCTTCGATATATTATAAAGAACAGCAGGCCAGTCCTTTCCATCAGATAAAAGAAGGCATTCAGTCGTGCTGCCGCCTATAGCTATAATTGATAGATATTTTTCTAGATCTTTGGGTGGATCCTCTCCGCGAAAACCAACGGAATTTTTTGTATGAATTATTTTTGCATCTAATTTACTGTTAAGAAAGTTACCATATGTTGTAAGCATAGAGTGTTTCTTATATGCTCTTAGTATTATCTTTTCCCCTTTCACGCTGAATTCAAACGGGTTATAAATTCGCAAAAGAATTTCTCCCGCAATAATACAAATAATTATTGAAATTAATAATAGAGAAATATTTTGAAGGTTCTCTTTTAAGCTTTTCATAATCTTCAATGTTAATGTTTATAATAAATTACGATATGGTGTTTCTACAATTCCCAAAACCATAACGAAGCATCGTTTTAGAACTGGGAATTTCTATAGAATTAGAGCTAATTAAAATAGTGTATAGATAAACGGCGCCACTGCCGTACCTTCCACCATAAACAACATTATGCCGATGATCAGCAAAAAAAAGATAATAGGAAGCATCCACCATTTTTTTCTGACTTTGAGAAAATCCCATAATTCTGACAATATCGATAACTTGCTCATACCGGTAAAAACTCCTTTATGTTTAATTTAATTAAAACTGTCTTTCATAATCGGATTTTAGCTTTTGAGTCTTCTCTCTGGTAATCCAGTAGCTTTTCGCGCTCTTATCAATCTTCATATCCAGAAACTTCTTTCCAGTCATAGAAGCTATTAATCCCAACGGAGTAAGTATCAGGTAGAAGATGACAACCATTATTACTTTGGTCATAATAAAACCCATGACCACAGACAAGATCATCCATGCTTTATAAACAGGTTTCAATAGGACAGGCAAAAATAAACCCGCGGCAAAAAAAGCCGCGGCAAAAGAAAGAGGATAATAATAATAGTTATTATTCTTTTTCCAGATCAGATAAAATCCGATCATAGTTAAAATGATACCCATCATCATTCCGAATTTTTTCCACTCGGACTTGTTGCTTTTAATATTTTTAATTTCTTCTCTAATGGTCATCGTTAATCGTTCTCAAACTTTTTCAGCCAGTTGATATCATTATTCAGGGGTTTCTGTTCTTCTTTTTTCAACAGATAATTGCCCATGATAAGATAATCCATGTTCGTTCTCATAAAGCATAGATAAGCGTCCTGAGGCGTGCACACAATGGGTTCTCCACGAACATTGAAGGACGTGTTAATAATTACGGCGCATCCGTGTCTTTCAGAAAATTTATTGATCATTTCGTAGTATGGTGGATTGCTTTCTTGGGTTACGGTCTGTACTCTGGCCGAGTAATCCACGTGCGTTACCGCCGGAATACTGGAACGAACGACGTGCAGTTTGTCCAGTCCGAAATATCCCTGTTCTTCCTTTGTCATGGCTCTGCGGATATCTTCTTTGACCGGAGCGACGATTAACATATAGGGACTTTCAGTGTCAATATCGAAGTAATCAGAGGCTTTTTCCCGAAGCACACTGGGAGCAAAAGGCCGGAAACTTTCCCGGAATTTTATTTTCAGATTCATAATCTCCTGCATCTGCGGAGAACGGGCGTCGCCGATAATTGAACGGGCACCCAGTGCCCGCGGTCCGAATTCCATTCTTCCCTGAAACCAGCCGATTGTTTTTTGTTCACCTATCAGATCGGCAATTCTGGCGGGCATTTCATCGGACGATAACTTATTGTAAGGAATATTATTGGTATTTAGATATTGGAGAATCTGATCATCGCTGTATTCAGGTCCAAGCAAAGACGCCTTCATAAAATCTTTTTGACCGTCGGCAGTTCTTTGATTATCCAGATATTGATACCAGACAAAAAGGGCCGCGCCGAGAGCGCCTCCGGCATCACCGGCAGCAGGCTGTATCCATATATTTTCAAAAGGCCCTTCCCGTAGAATCTTTCCATTACCCACACAATTAAGGGCGACTCCTCCAGCCAGACAAAGATTTTTTTGTTTCGTTTCACTGTGGATATAACGGGCCATGCGCCGCATCACTTCTTCCGTTACATCCTGAACGGAGCGTGCCAGATCCATGTCTCTTTGAGTGACATTAGATTCCGGTTTGCGGGGCGGCCCGCCGAATAGTTTATCGAATTTCCCGTTGGTCATGGTGAGTCCGGCGCAATAATCGAAGTATTTCATGTTTAATTTAAATGATCCGTCCTCTTTTAAATCCATTAATTCGGAAAGTATCAAATCCTTGTATTTCGGCTGACCATAGGGCGCCAGTCCCATAACTTTATATTCACCCGAATTGACTTTAAACCCTGTGTAATACGTAAATGCCGAATAAAGAAGCCCCAGGGAGTGAGGGAAATGAATTTCCGACAGAATATCGATCTGATTATTTTTCCCGATGCCGTAACTGGTGGTTGTCCATTCTCCGACACCGTCCAGGGTGAGAAATGCCGCTTCGGGAAAAGGCGAAGCAAAAAACGCCGATGCGGCGTGAGATTCGTGATGTTCCGGGAAAATGATTTTCCCTTCATAGCCCAATTGTTTTTTTATGAATTCCTTCATCCATATTTTCTGCTTTATCCATAGAGGAATTGCCATCATGAAGGATTGAATGCCGGATGGAGCAAAGGCCAGATAGGTCTCCAAAATGCGCTCGAATTTAATAAAAGGCTTATCGTAGAAAGCAACGTAATCTAGTGACGCACTATTGATTTTCCCCGCTTCCAGACAATATTCTATCGCTTTTTCCGGAAAGGAAAAATCGTGTTTTTTTCTGGTAAAGCGTTCCTCCTGTACCGCGGCGATAATTTCACCGTCACACACCAGACAGGCGGCGCTGTCGTGATAAAATGCCGATATGCCCAAAATATTCATATTAAGTTTATTTCTCGCCTCTTGGAAAGACATGCTTGTTTTGATAGCATATTTAAGCGATTATCAAAATATAATTTATTTGCACTGCAGTTCCAAAATAATCAAAAAAATCGAAAGTACATTCTTCGCTGATTCTTTTTCTCTTTTCATAAAGAATCTTTTACCTGAATCCATGAACGCTTTTCAATCACTCTTATCTGTCTTGAACAGATACGAATTTCAATAATAAAAGAAACTCTCCGCGGCAAGCCGCGGGGTATTTTGCAAATAACTTCAATAAAAAAATAATCTTGGATTCAAAATAGTTATATTCCCAAGAACTCCCGTATGATTTTTTCAGATATAATGTCATTATCCAAGTTAGAAATTTCATTTCGGATTTGAGAAGGACTCATGGGAGCTGTTTCAATCAAATCTTTTAATGCTTTAAAGACCTGCCCGATATCATCATTTTTTTTAAGAATAATACCATTCCTTCCCTGCTTCACAAACTCCGCATAACCCGTGTTCTCGCTTACCAAAATCGGAAGCCCCATTGCCTGAACCTCTGCCGCAGCTAATCCAAAAGGTTCATATCTGGATGGCAAGATCATCGCTTTACATATTGAAGCATATCTCCATCCTTGCTGTTGCGGTCCCAGAAAATGTACTCTCTTTTTTAAACCTAACTTCTCGGCTTGGCATATATAAGGATTGCATCTGTCCTTTCCCACGACAATTAAATGATATGAATCCGGCAGAGCCATGAGACCATTAATAGCAATGTCCAGCCCCTTCCTGGCAAAGCCGCTACCTAAGAAAAGAAGATAGTTCGCTGACGGATCTAAACCATCCTTTCTTAAAAGTTCATCTCCGATAACAATTTTATTATTAAATACATCGCCGATCTCATGCCAGTTTATCCCATTGTAGATAATCTTAAATTTATCAAGATCAACCTGATAATCCCGAGAAATATCTTTAAGCACCATATTCGAACAGCAATGAATATTTTTCAATCTCGGATTATGAAACCCCTTTTTTTCAATATACAGAGTATAGGCATGAAACAAACTTATTTTTCTAAACATTCGTGATAAAAAATTGGAGTTTTCGTTTTTTATCCGTAAAAATGTTTTATGGCTTCCGCCTCCTCCATGAAAATGAGTAAAACAGGAAACCCTATCTAATGAAAAAATAATGTCGAATGAACAAGTAGAAAGATAATTGCAAACAGAACGTTCAAACCTCCACAATTGCCATAATCTGTTTTTTATTAAACTGCCGAGAGGAATAATCTTTAGGTTAGGATTAGTAATAGGCCATTTCTGATTTGGTAATGTTAATAAGCTTATTCCCACTCCCGTTTTTAAAATTCTAGTGATCAATTCAGATGTCAGCGTCTCTACGCCACCATAGGGCGAGTATGAACTTCGTATCACAGCAATTTTTTTAATATCACCCATATATTAATTCCTAATGCAATAAAGCAAATATTTTTAATTTTACACTTCTTGAATGAAAAAAGGAAGCCTAATCTGAACGCCTCGATCAGCGCGCCATTGGGTGGTTTCTGATTGTTGATGGCCATTGAGAGAGAAGCCCGACACATAGCGGAGTCAATGTTGCGGGAGGCTGCTAAGCCGATGACTCATCTGGTAAACAGAGGTGCAGCTCAATTATAAATAAATCTATTAAATAATGATTTTTTATATTATAGATATGCAGTCTGAGAATATAAAGATACGGGGTGAATAATCCTTTACCGGGTTTTGTATAAGAATGAATTGATGTTGGAAAATCCTTAACTTCCGTTAAGGATACGCGCTGGTTCAAATAAAATAATATTTAGAGAATTGTCTATGGTTGATCATTCAGTTGACCTCTTAATAAGCATGTATGAAAGAACCTATCGCAAGGTACTGGTTCCCGGTTTTTTCCCGGCCATAGAGAAACAAAACTGCAGAACATTCGCTAATCGGATTGCAATTATAAATAATGTAGTTTCAAGAGAAGATGCCGCCTTGTGGGCAAAATCGCTTTTGGCGTCAGGAGAGATAGATCTCTTCTTTTTTGTCTGACCACATTGATGAGGCACTGACTAAAACTGGACTTACTTATGATGATCTAGGTGCTGTTGCTAATTATACAAACTGGGCAATCACAGGAATTTGTATGACGCCGAGTCCCTGGTTCGTTATCTGAGATATTGTCAAGAGTTGTGT
>DCVU01000173.1:768-4398 GCA_002327415.1 Smithella sp. UBA2180 | reverse complement strand
CATCCTGAACCTGATGACTGATTTTGTAACCAGATCGGAAATATTCGCCAGTGTTGGAGGAGTGCACAGTGTGCTGCTTCATACCGCCGATTATGAAATATTGATCGAAGACATCGGCAGGCATAACTGCTTTGACAAAATAACCGGGCTGATGCTTAAGGAAAATAAGCTTGATATTTTCGGTCAGGCAATTGTCTTTGTATCGGGACGAATATCCTCTGAAATAATGACGAAAATTATCCGGATGGGCGTCCCTGTTCTTGTTTCCAAATCAACACCAACAACTGCTGCCGTAAAACTGGCACAGCAACACAACGTGACCTTGCTGGGATATGTCCGTGCCAGCGGCGGATACATTTATAGTTGTCCTGAGAGATTAGTTCCCTGATGATCTCTTATCTTTCCTCCCGTTAAAAAACCTATAACAATTTTATGTCAATTTTATAATCAGCTTCAGCTAAAATAAATCCTTGCTGAATTTATTGGGATTGGTTTATTGTGTCTCCCTGAAAGAAGGCGATGGGATGGCTACCTCGCAGCGGTTAGTTCTACAAATGGTAATTCTTAATTCTGGCAACCGTCCAATACTGAAACTAAGCCGTTGTTCAATAATAACTGTAACATTTTGATATCATAACCGGCATAAGGGGCCGTAACGAAATGGATAGAAATGTAACAGTTATTTCTTAACGGCCCCTAAGGTAATGAGAGGGGAGTGCATATTAATCGGATGACCACAAAAAAGCCGCCCCATAAGGCGGCTTTTTTGTGGTCGGTTGATCGGTTGAGTTGAATTATTAACAAGGTAGAGATTTTTTCATTGCGGTCAGAGACAGAAAATGCTTTCTCTCTTCCTCGATTATTTTCTCTATTGCTTCATGCTGACCGGCCGGAACCAATTTCTTTATTTCGTGATAATAAAGGATGGAATCAAGTTCTCTTTGAATAGCGAAATCCAAGGCGGCAGAAGAGTCCTTTATCTTGGATAACTGCTTATCCATTATTTCTTTGGTAAAAATCAAATTATTATCCACATAGGAACGCAGGTAAGCGCCGAATTCTCCCTCATAACTCTCGGGCGGAGCGGATTTTTCCATACTTGCAAAAAGTTTTTCAAAAGTTTTTTTATGAGCAACTTCCGCCTGCGCAAGTTCGGCAAAAAGCTTTTTCTCTGCTTCTTTTTTGGCAATCTGTTCGGCAAATTTATAAAAGTTAACACCATTTTCTTCAATTCTGATAGCAACTTCCACTATATCGCTTGCTGCAAAAACAATCATTTTCAATGCCTCCTGTTTTTAATGAGACCCAAGCTTCAGAAACAAATAACCTAAAGGTCACTATAGGTGCGCTGAAGCTTGCTGGTCGAATTATCCCGCATGCGAAGCATGTCGGGATAGGATCAACATGCTACCCTCGCGGTGTAGAATTAAGATCCTATGTGAAATTAATTGAACATATTTTTATTTCTAATGCAATAAATTTAACATTGCTAGATCCACTTCTTTTTTCTGAAATACCTCACCATTAAAAGAGCGACAATCAGCATAACTCCTAAAACGCCAAAATAACCCCAGCGGTATTCCAACTCCGGCATATATTTAAAATTCATTCCGTATACCCCGGCAATAAACGTCAGGGGCATGAAAATAGTGGCAATAATTGTCAGCACCTTCATAACTTCGTTAAGTCTGTTGCTTATGGTGGAAAGATAAATATCCAGCATGCCGGATAGCATATCTCTGAATGTTTCCACCGTATCAATGATGGCAACGGTGTGGTCATATATATCCTTGAAGTAAACAACGGTGGATTTATTAATTAAAAACGAATCCGATCTTTGCAGTGAACTTACTGCCTCTCGCAAAGGCCATAGAGATTTTCTCAACACAATCAGTTCCCTTTTTAAGAGATGAATAGTCTGGAGAGTGGACTGACGGGGATCCTTTACCAGATTATCTTCCAGATCTTCGATTTTCTCTTCCAGATTTTCCAGCACAATAAAATAATTATCAACTATATTGTCAATAATGGCGTGAGCAAGATAATCGGCTCCTTCTTTTCTGATCCGGCCTTTGTTTTTACTCATTTTGTCTTTGATTGAGTCGCAAAGACCGCTTTCTCTTTCCTGAAAAGAGATAATAAAGTCTTTTCCCAAAATAATGCTTACTTGATCGGAAAGTAAATTATCACCTTCCTGTCCGTAAAAGTTTTTCAGAACCAGATAGATGTAGTCGCCGTAATCTTCAGTTTTGGGCCGTTGATCAGTGTTGAGAATATCTTCCAGGACAAGCGGATGCAAACCAAAAAGTTCGCCAATATCCTCGAATACTTTTATATCCTGCAATCCATCAATATTCAGCCAGGTAATTTCCTTTTTATCTTTTTCAAGATGGGAATCTTTTATCGTGCTTATTTCTTTTTCTTCAAAAAATGTTTCATTGTAACGAATGATAGTGATTCTTGATTTTTCCGTATACTGACTGCCGACATGAACTAAACTTCCGGGAGCAAGGCCTGTTTTTTGGGATCTTTTCTGAAATTTAGAACGCATGTTTACCTCACCTCGGATGGGGGAGATGCCTTCTTTTTTACTTTTATAATTACGCTGGCCGCAGGTGATGTTCCGTCCTGGAAAGAAATACCGGCAGGCAGCACAATTTTCGTATCCAGCGTCGTTGTAAAAAATATTTTCTGCAGATCAATTGGTTCCGTTTCGATTCTAGTCTGTTCGGGGTTAATACGGGAAGAGATTAAAACCCTTATCTTGGAAGGAGTAACGCTTATTCTTTGCAATGAAAGATGTTCCGCTAAGGAATTTTGCGTTTCAATATTAACAGGGAAAGTCCAAACAATAGATTTAGAGGCATAAACGTGTATTCTCGCGGGAACAATATCGGCAACCGACAAATTTGATGGAGCATTAACCATATCCTTATTCAAGGTAAATTCGTGATTTTTTTCTATATCTGAAGATAAATCCAGAGATAATTTCAACGAGCGTTCGTCAAGAAGACGAAACGCCTGATCGGGTCCCTGAAGGATAACTTTTGCTTCTGTTACTTGTGGTTCGTCAATCTGCCAATTTTTCGGGACATTTTTATATTCAATGGGAATAACAAAATCACGGCGTACAATTTCTTTCTGATAGCCGAAAGCAACCCATAAAAGACACGCCATAACCACAGCAATAATCTTTTCCCCGGTATTTTCCTTGAGCCAGTTCAACGCAGGATGTGATTTTTCCCCCGGAGTATTGCGAATATAAAATTGCTCCAGTGACTCATGCAGTGCAGCGGCATTTTGAACCACATTAAGATTTCCCAAATACGCCAGAGACATGGTTCCCCTTTCCTCGGAGACCACAATACATATTGCGTCGGATCGCTCGGCAAGACCCAGAGCCGCCGTGTGACGTAATCCGATATTGCCGTATTTTGACGTGTTCATAGAAAGCGGCAAGTGACAACCGAACTTCGTGACCTTGTCACCGTTCATTATCACAGCCCCATCATGACCGATGGAATGAGGATCGAAAAGACTCTCCAATAGAGATTCGCTGACCACACCATCCAAATTTGTTCCGCCGTTGATATGCCTCTCCAGGGGATCAATTCCCTGTAAAACAATCAG
>DCVU01000173.1:433-685 GCA_002327415.1 Smithella sp. UBA2180 | reverse complement strand
TAAACTCCACCAATAAGTGTTATGCCGATTAGCACAAAGCGGGAAGCTCTTGTTTTGAACCAGGTCAGAGTAGCAAAAATCATTAAAGCGATTATCGTTACATCCAGAATATCCGGAATTCTGATGCTTTTAATAATAGCTAAAGCAGAATTGAATAAGTCCATAAACTTTTCTCTACAACTAAAATTTTACTAGGCGTTGAAGTGTTATATAAAAATATTTTCGGACAAGTGTCAAGCAAGATTAAAAATC
>DCVU01000173.1:0-355 GCA_002327415.1 Smithella sp. UBA2180 | reverse complement strand
CCCTTCCTTTTTGATTTTTCAACCGAAACTTGGCTAAATTTATCTTGTAAAATAAATAATCATGAGATACAATCGCAACACAAGAGATACAAGGAGGTAATTGTTATGCCCATGAGTTTGCGAATACCTATACAAAAGGAAAACTTGATAGAAAAAGCAGCCATAAAAGAGAAAAAAACGAAGACAGCCTTCGTCATTGAGGCAATTGATGAAAAGCTGGGATTAACAAAGAACAGGGAACGTGCATTGCGTAATTTTGCGGGATGGCTTTCTCGCAAAGAAGCGGAAGAGCTGAGACGTGCCACCAGTGTATTTGAAACCATCCATGAAGGCGACTGGAAATGAGACTAATTCT
>DCVU01000062.1 GCA_002327415.1 Smithella sp. UBA2180 | reverse complement strand
ACAGAAAGATACTGATGTCGGTGCTTTAGCTTCCGGCTATATAACAATTACGCCGATTCATTATGACCTGACCAGACATGATTTGCTCGACACACTCAAAGACGCAGTGAAGAAAAATAATTTATAGAAAAGACTAGCTCTTATTTTCTCTCGGTGCAGTAGTCATCGAGAAGTAGTTTTAAAAAAAAACAAAAAACCCGCACCAAAAGGTAACGGGCTTATTTGTTGAAGATTTTGCCGCTTTTACTTTGCTATTTTTGTCGTTATGCTTACTTACTAGTGTTAAAAGTTTATCAAACTATAAGTAAAAATCAAGAAGTATTTTCTGCTCCTGTAAATCCATAAAAGAAACAATGCCTTGCGTGATGAAAGAGCGTATTTTAATCAAAAATGCTGGACGCAGCTGGAAATTATAAATTTTGTGCTTGACAAGGCAAAAAAAAAGCGTATTTTTGCGGCCAATAGAAGGACTTATTATATTAATACAACCTTTATTAAATCTTTGAAAGGAGGTTTGCCGATAATGAAAAAAATATTTGCTATGTTTGTTGCTATGTTGTTTGTTGCTTCTCTATCTCTTTCAGTTGTAGGATGCAAAAAAGCTGAAGAACCTGCTCCTGCTCCTACAGTTGCAGCACCTGCACCTGTTGCTACCGTAGTACCTGCACCGGCTGCTACTGTAGTGCCTGCACCTGCAAAGTAATCATTTAAAAATACATTTGCAAACAAATTAATCGGGTGTTCACTTTTTATAGTGAATGCCCGATTTTTTATGCTCTATATAGCTTCATTGATTACAGATTGGTAGAAAATAATGAAGAGTAACTTTATAATTACTGTTGATTATCGTATCAGCAGAACAGGAATCGGGCTTTTGCGGATAACGTGAGATGTAGTGCTGCCGAGGAATAATTCACGCAGGCGATTATGACCGTAGGCCCCCATAACCATTAATTCAACAGAACCTTCGCGGATAAACTTGATTATCTCATCGGGTTCCTTGCCGGAAAGGGTTATTGTTTCGCAATCGGCTATCGGAGGTTCGTCCGGGTCTTGTTGATTTGCTTCTCCGACCTGCGCGATCAATGCAGCGGCTTTAGTGGAGTCCGATGTGATAATAATAACCGTCAGCGGCCAGACGTTTTGTTGGGATAATTCCAGGGAAAGATCAAGAGCCTTGGTAGCCGAAACGCTTCCGTCGAAGGCAAGCGCCATGCTTTCTATCTCCACAAAATTCTCAGGAGTGATAAGCACTGGTTTGCCCGAATTGCGCGTAACGGCTTGAGCAACCGAACCGAGAAGTCCGCCTTCCTTCAGGTGAAAGTTCTCTCCTTTTTTCGCCATCAAAATCAAATCCGCGTTTTGAGCTTCTTCGATTATTACCGAACTGATTTTGCCGATTACTTTTTTTACTTCGGTCTTAACTCCGTTCTTCTGACAGCGTTCCTGAAATTCTTTCAGGATAAAGTCGGCCTTTTCATCTAAAGATTTTTCAATGGCTTCGAAGAAACCTTCATAAGGCGGCATTCCCACTGAACCGGAAATATCAGTAAGCATCGGTCCCTGGATTAAATTGACGTCCATAACATAGAGGCCTGTCAGGAAAGCTTCCAGTTTACGGGCGATATAAATCCCGTATTCCAGCGCCGTAAGGCTGTTGGCGGAACCATCGGTAGGAATGAGAATTTTTTTTATCATGGTAACTCCTCTTTAAAAAAGGGACATGATTATTTTTGCTTTTCGTCAAAATGCTTCAAATCTTTGAGCAAATTAGCGATATCCTTATCTTCCCACAAGTCCGAAGTGTTGGCGCCATCGCCTTCAGCACCTTCAACTCCGGAAACTTCTTCATTAAAAACAAGAAATTTCCCTACATAATTTCCATTTTTATAAGTAGCCTTTTCTTTTATCTGACCGCTTCTGAAATATGCGAAATATTCGCCTTCCCTTTTATCATTTTTAAAGAAGCCCTTTTCCTTAATCTGCCCGTTCTTGTAGTAGCAAATATATTCACCTTCAAATTTACCGTTGTGGAAATTCTCTTCATCTTTTAATTGTCCGTTTTTATAAAAAATCTGATATTTGCCGTCGGGTTTGCCCTTTTTGTAATATTCACGTTCCCTGAGACTCCCGTTTTGATAATAAGAAGTATATTCGCCGTCCATCCGGTCATTAATATAATTTACTTTTTCTCTCACATGACCATCGTTATAATAAGTCGCTGAGGGGCCATGCTTTCTGCCGTGAACAAAATTAATCTGTGCCAGTATTTGACCATTCTTATAATATGAAGTGTATTCACCCTCCAGTTTACCATTCTTGGTAAATTTTTTTTCTCTTATAGATCCATCGGAGAAAAACACCTTCTGTTCTTCGGAAATCATATTTGTTTGAGCCATAGAAACATAATCTCTTTTAAAATTTTTAACTGTATTCAATCAATCCAGAATTGTCAGAATAATCATTGGTTGAAAAATTATCCTGTAAAAAGATATACTATTTTTAAAGATTAAGACATTGCTTTTTTTAAACAATCATTTATGATAATGCAACTAAAAAGAATTTGCCTACTATTAAATTTAGTTAATTTTTTCAAAAAAAAGATGTTAGAATCTTCTGATCGGATATATTATTAAGATAGCTTGAAGTTTATAATAAAGAGCATAATTAATGTTTAATCCTAATTTAGATACAACTAGAGTGGCCATTATCGGTCCGGGCCGGTTAGGTACATCTTTTGCGTACAAATTTGGCCGGGACAACAAACGTGTGACCATTTATTACCACGATCCGGAAGTCTGTAAGGCAATAAACAGAGACCATTTAAATCCTCTGCATCTGACCGAAGACCTGGCTAATCGTCTGGGCGGAATGGATAACGTTCCCCGTCTTTCCAATAAAGTGTATGCAACAAACGATCTGGGACATATCGTCGAAAACAACGATTTTATCGTGCTGGCCATAACCATGAACCGCTTGCCGGAGTTCCTCAATTATCTCAAACCGATGATTGACAAAAAAGCGGGCAACACATGCCTTGTTTCGCCGATCAAAGGTTTGATTTCCGACGAAATATCCAAAAAGCTGATAACTCCTTCGCAATTAATCAACAATAATTTGTATAATTTAAAACACAAATATCAGATAGCCTGCATCGGCGGGCCGTTTTTTGATATTGACATAGCATTGGGAAATCCGGTTTGTTTAACAGTCGCCGGTAAAAAACGCATTGCCAATATCATCAGAGAAGATTTACTTAAATTCAACCGTAATGAAATGAATTCATATTATAATTTTGACATTGTCGGTGTGGAAGCCTGCGGCGCTTTAAAAAATATTGTGGCAAATATTAAAGGGCTGGCGGATTCGCTTAAACTGGGAGACTCAATTCCAGGAACCATATTTGCACGTTCCGGTGTGGAAATTCGTTCGTTATCACGTCTTTTAGGAGGAGGATTTCAGGCATTCCACAGCCAGGCAGGGGTCGGCGATTTGTATGTGACTGTTTCATCTCTGGCCAGTAAAAATTATCGCTACGGAAAATATTTCTATGAGCTCTATACCGGCAATCCCATCGAAACCAATTTGCATGTGTTGGAAAAAATTGATGGGACTCCCGAAGGCCCCAACACAGTCAGAAACGTTTATAAATATTTGGAGAAGAAAAATATGTACAGTCCTCTTTTTTCCTGCGCCTACCGGATATTTAACGAACCCGGCAACAAAGAAACCATTAAAGACATGATCATTCAAGCCTGTCAGCATGATAAAAGAACAAAGGAATATATCGGCCAGGCATCCAGAATGATGTACCGTATTTTCCCTAATTACTGGTACCGTCGTGAGAAAGGGTTTTTCGACTAAAAAATTAAAATAAATGCGTCGGAAGTTTAAAACTAGTACACTTTACAAAATAATTATGAATTATGGCATGCGTCACATGAGACAAAGGAATGGCTTGACATACAACCCATAGTTGCTGTTTGTTAAGATATCTCCTGATATATTAATATATTTTAAAATAATTAGTATGG
>DCVU01000143.1:23068-23687 GCA_002327415.1 Smithella sp. UBA2180 | reverse complement strand
GTATTTGATTATCCGCTTTTATGCAAGAAAAATGTCTTTGAGGCAAAAGAAAAGGGCTAACCCATTAGTCAGTTAACCCATTGATTTCATTGGTCGGGGCGAGTGGATTTGAACCACCGGCCCTCTGAACCCCATTCAGATACGCTACCAGACTGCGCCACGCCCCGACATGTTGCAAAGTGTTGAGGTCATTACCATTACAGTAGAACCATGTCAAGAGCAAATACATCGATTTTGTACGTAAATATCACATTTAATTCTCACTAAAAACTCACAGTCATTATTGATACGTTTTATAATTTAGGGAATAATCTTATTGACATTGAAGCTTTATATATGCTAGTTAAAAAACTGGAAAGCATTAAATAAATTTACAATTTTATTTAATACAATCAATTATTTTTGATATTCTAAATACTGAACACCAGATTTAGTCTAAAAAGGAGTTGTTTTTGAATTTACGAGAAGTTAAAGAAATACTCGATGCCGATGTAATAGTCGGTACAGAAAAATTAGATATGGAAGTCAAAACAGCATTTGGAGCTGATTTGATGAGCGATGTTCTTGCTTTTGCGAAAGCGGGCAGTCTTTTGCTAACAGGTCTGACCAATGCCCAGGT
>DCVU01000143.1:0-22963 GCA_002327415.1 Smithella sp. UBA2180 | reverse complement strand
AAAGAAGAATACATTGACAGTAAAGTTTAATATATGATATTAAAAACAATAATATATTTTCTATATTTAAAACAAACTTACTAAATTTGTTTTTCATGAGGATTAGATATTGAAGCTAAGTGACGTAAAAGAAATACTTGATGCCGATGTAATTGTCGGTACGGAAAAATTAGATATGGAAGTCAAAACAGCGTTTGGAGCTGATTTGATGAGCGATGTTCTTGCTTTTGCGAAAGCGGGCAGTCTTTTGCTAACAGGCCTGACTAATAGCCAGGTAATTAGAATAGCTAATGTTATGGATATTGCCGCTATAATTTTAGTTAGAGGGAAAAAGCCACCTGTCGAAACCATTAATCTGGCCAAAGAATTTAAAATTCCTCTTCTGACAACCAAGTATATTTTATTCGAAACAGCCGGCCGTCTTTATACTAAGGGCATAGTTGGCTGTCTGGAACAAGTTGAAGATCACCGTGCAAACAACTGAAACTGAAAATTATTTATATAAGAATAGTTTTGACGTTGAAGGTGGTAATTTTAATAACGCAGGATCTGTTTCCACAAACATAAAATCTATTCTCAAAAATATGGGTTTGCCCAACAACATAATTAGGAAAGCAGCCATCTCCTGTTATGAATCAGAAATTAATATTGTATCTTATGCCAGGCAAGGAGTGATCAATCTGACAGTCACTCCCAAAACTGTCGAATTTGACATAATTGATGAAGGACCCGGAATACCAGACATTGAGTTAGCAATGGAGCAAGGTTATTCCACCGCAGATCGGCAGATAAGAGAAATGGGGTTTGGCGCCGGTATGGGGCTTTATAATATTAAAAGTTCTTCCGACATATTCAACCTCTCGTCGGAAGTGGATAAAGGAACCTTTTTGAAAATAATTATTAACATCCCTTAATTCCTCAAGGATCTATTATGAATATCGAGACTATTGCCAAAGAGTTAAATTTAAAAGTAAGATCTGGATCAGACAGACTTAAAAATAATGTCACAGGAGGTTATACGGGAGATCTCTTAAGCGATGTAATGGCAAATTCTCACGAGGGAGATATCTGGATAACAAGACAGGTGCATCAAAATATAGTTGCCATAGCCACTTTGAAAGAACATGCCGGTATAATTCTGGTTAATTCCTGCGAACCGGCCCCGGACACTTTGGAAAAAGCAAATCAGGAAAAAATACCAATAATGGTTTCCAGTTTGCCTGCCTTTGAGTTAACCGGCAGAATCTATAATCTATTGAGTAAGAAAGATTAATTCCCGGCAGCAGTTTCCATGACAATGTGTTTTATGGTCGCTTTTTTGATTAATTCCGTAAAAGACAATGCTAAAAGTTTTCAACTGCGATCTGCATGTCCACACGTGCCTCTCGCCCTGCGCCGAGCTTGATATGCACCCTATGGCTTTAGTGCAAAGAGCCATCGAAGCCAAGCTCGACATGATCGCCATCTGCGATCATAATTCTTCAGCAAATGTTCCTTACGTAATCAAGGCCTCCGAAACAAGCAATTTAAAAATACTGCCCGGCATGGAAATCACAACAAGTGAAGAAGTGCACCTCTTAGCTATATTTGATTCCCTGTCCAATCTTATATTGCTGCAAAATATTATTGATCAGCATCTTCCCGGAGAAAATGATGAAGATCGTTTTGGCGTTCAGGCTATTGTCAATGAGAATGGCGAGGTGGAGGGAATAAATAATCAATTACTGATCGGTGCTACTGACTTATCCCTGGATACACTGATTAGCTATATACATCAATTTAATGGATTGGCTGTTGCCGCGCACATAGACCGGGAAAGCTTTAGTGTATTGAGCCAACTGGGATTCATTGATGACAATGTCGGTTTTGACGCTCTCGAGATAACGCCTCTCACCGGTTTTAATCAGGCCAGAATCAGATATCCGGAACTTTCTAAATACTCATTTATCGTTTCTTCAGATTCTCATTTTATAAAAGATATCGGGCAGGCCTTTACTCGCTTGTCCCTTCAAGAACCATCTTTTGCCGAATTAAAATTGGCTTTAAAAAGACAAAATGGCCGCTTAGTTATGGAGCAATCATGATTGATCTTGCCGCGCATATTCTGGACATTGCCGAAAACTCCGTTCGGGCGGGAGCCAGATTAATTGAAATCAATATCGATGAAGATACGGCAAACGATTCTCTTTCCATAGAAATTATTGATGATGGTCAGGGGATGAAAGAAGAAGATATAAAAAAAGTTTTAGATCCTTTCTATACAACAAAAACCGTAAGGCGTGTAGGCTTAGGCCTTCCGCTTCTTGCGGATGCCACTCAGAGATCAGGCGGCCACCTTAATCTGGAATCTAAAGAAGGCAAAGGAACAACCATTAAAGCAACCTTCGGTCTCAGTCATGTGGACAGACAACCCATGGGGGATATTATCAGTACATTAATTATTCTTATTGCCGGCAATTCAGATGTTGATTTTCTTTTCAAACACAGGAACAATGACCGGCAATTTGAAATGGACACCAGGACAATACGTAATGAAATAGATGATATACCGATAAATCATCCAGAAATATTAAAATATATACGAGGCATTTTAGAAGAAGGTTTTAGCGAAATAAAAAAATGGAACAAAATTGTTCCTAAAATCGAAAAAATATTGAAAAAACAATAATCAGATGTTGATTTTATTTATAAACATTGATATATGACCGGCAGTCAAAGTGCTTGGTTAAGATAAATTACGAAAATCAAGGGTGTGACAATAACATATCCTGAAATATTTAAGTATATCCGGGGCAATTCAGAGAAAGGTTTTCAAAGCTTAATTTGCCCCAAAGATCGAGGAGGAATTTGATGAAAACTGAAGACTCAGAGTTATTGAAAGAATTTTCAAAAGAACAAGTAAAAAAGCTAAACAGCATTATTGAAAAATTTAAAGGCAAGCCGGGTGGATTAATTCCAGTATTGGAAGAAGCGCAAGTTGCTTTGGAATATCTTCCTATATCCGTGCAGAAAAAAATTGCTTCCGGGTTGAATCTGCCGCTGAGCCGTGTTTACGGCGTTGTCACTTTTTACTCTTTTTTCACCATAACACCACGCGGCAAACACACTGTTCGTGTTTGTCTTGGTACTGCCTGCTACGTGCGTGGCGGCAAAGCCATCTATGAAAAATTAGAAAAAGAGTTTGGAATCACGGAAGGAGAAACAACACCGGATCGCATGTTCACGCTGGAGACGGTAAGATGTTTGGGAGCCTGCGGACTGGGTCCTGTTGTTGTAGTGGATGAAGATGTCCACGGCCGGTGTAAACCGGGAAGAATTAAAGAAATTCTAAGTCAATACAATTAATA
The DNA here is from genome assembly GCA_002327415.1 of Smithella sp. UBA2180. GTDB lineage: Bacteria > Desulfobacterota > Syntrophia > Syntrophales > Smithellaceae > Smithella. The sequence continues at coordinate 19,616 of DCVU01000143.1, read as the reverse complement.
AATTTATATTTGATAGAATGGAGGAAACACCGATGGCGAAATTAACTATTGATGATTTAAAAAAGATTAAAGCAAAAGTACACAAAGAAATGTCTCTGCGTGATGGTGACCGTCGCGTCAAAATAACTGTTCACATGGGAACATGCGGTATCGCTTCTGGAGCAAAAGAAGTTATGGATACTCTTCTTCAGGAAATTGAAACCGCGAAGGTTAATGATGTTGTCGTTACTACATCAGGATGCATGGGACTCTGCAGTCGAGAGCCTCTGGTCACTGTTGAGGTAATAAAGCAGGAACCTATTAAATATGAATATATGAATCCTAACAAAATGAGACAGGTTTTCAAAAAGCATATTTTAGAAGGAGAGATTCAGACACCTTTTGTTCTGGCTAAAGGCTCTGAAGTAATCAAATAAATTTGTCGTCCGTCATGCGCTGATAAAAGCATGATCCTTTTCCAAAGGAGTATGTTGGATAAATGAAGGTTTTTCGTTCACACTTATTAATTTGCGGAGGCACAGGTTGCCAAGCTTCCGGCAGTATAGCCGTTAAAGAAGCTTTAATGGAAGAAATTGAAAAAAGAAAATTAACTGAAGAAATAAAAGTTGTCGAGACAGGTTGCAATGGCTTCTGCGCCTTGGGTCCCATAATGGTAGCATACCCTGAAGGTGTTATTTATATTAATCTGAAGCCGGCTGATATTCCGGAACTGGTAGAAGAGCACCTGATCAAGGGAAGAATAGTAAATAGGTTATTATATCGTGAGCCCGGCACGGATAAAATAATTCCCACCATGCAGGAAATTCCTTTTTTTGCCCTTCAGGAATTACGCGTATTGAGAAACCGCGGTCTTATTGATCCGGAGAAAATTGAAGAATATATTGCTCGCGATGGTTATGCCGGCATGGCTAAAGCGCTTACAGAAATGACGCCTGATCAAATTGTCAAGGAAATGCTTGATTCCGGCCTGCGCGGCCGTGGCGGAGCAGGATTCCCCACCGGTTTGAAATGGAAGTTTGCCGCCCAGTCTAAAAGCGATGTAAAGTATGTTTTATGCAACGCCGATGAAGGCGACCCCGGCGCATTCATGGATCGAAGCGTTCTGGAAGCTGATCCCCACGCTGTTCTGGAAGGAATGGTCATCGCTGCCAAAGCCATCGGTTCTTCTCAGGGCTACATTTACTGCCGCGCTGAATATCCACTGGCTATTCATCGGTTAAATGTCGCCATTGCCCAGGCCAAAGAAGCAGGCTTGCTGGGTAAAAATATTTTAGGTGCCGGTTTTAATTTTGAGCTGGAAATTTATCAGGGCGCAGGCGCCTTCGTCTGCGGTGAAGAAACAGCCCTGATGACTTCCATTGAAGGAAAACGAGGCATGCCCCGTCCGAGACCACCCTTCCCCGCCGTGGCCGGACTCTGGCAGAAACCCAGCATCCTGAATAACGTGGAAACTCTGGCCAATGTCGGGCAGATCATGCTGAAAAGCGCATCCTGGTATGCATCCATCGGCACGGAGAAAAGTAAGGGAACAAAAGTTTTCGCTCTCACCGGAGATGTTAATAACGTGGGCTTGGTCGAAGTCCCCATGGGAACTAAGCTGGGCACTATCGTTCATGACATCGGCGGCGGCATTCCCGGCGGCAAGAAATTCAAAGCGGCTCAGTTGGGCGGCCCGTCCGGCGGCTGTATTCCCATTCAACACCTAAACGCTGCCGTTGATTATGAGAAGGTCGCTGAACTCGGCGCCATCATGGGTTCCGGCGGATTGATCGTTATGAATGAAGACAAGTGCGCCGTCGATATGGCACGGTTCTTCATGGATTTCTGCCAGGATGAATCCTGCGGAAAATGCACGCCCTGTCGTGAAGGCACAAAACGCATGCTGGATATTTTAACGAAGATCACCCAGGGAAAAGGAAAAGAAGGAGATATCGAACTTCTGGAAGAAATGGCGGGAGTAATCAAAAACGCGGCTCTTTGCGGGCTGGGGCAAACCGCTCCCAATCCCGTTTTGAGCACCATCCGTTATTTCCGCAAGGAGTACGAGGAACATATTCGCGATCATCGCTGCCGTGCCGCGGTCTGTTCGGCAATGTTTAAATCTCCCTGTCAGCACACCTGCCCGATTGAAATGGATATCCCCTCCTACATCGCGCTGGTTAGAGAGGAAAGATTTGAAGACGCTTATAAAATACTTCTGCAGAGCAATCCTTTCCCTTCTGTTTGCGGAAGAGTCTGCGATCATAAATGCCAAAGCAAATGCCGCCGCGGCAACATGGACGAACCGATAGCAATTAAATTCCTGAAGCGCTTTATTACTGATAACGCGCCTCGTCCCAAGATCGAAGCCGTGCCTGTCACACGTAAAGAAAAAATAGCTGTTGTCGGCGCAGGTCCAGCCGGGCTCACCGCCGCGCGCGAGCTGGCTCTTCGCGGCTATAAAGTAACCGTTTTCGAAGAATTGCCCAAAGCCGGCGGTATGCTTTACTGGGGAATTCCTTCCTATCGTCTGCCGCGCAATATCCTCGATAAAGAAATTGACGATATTCGCAAATTGGGCGTGGAAATTAAACTGAAGACACGCGTCGGCAAGGATATCACTTTTGCCAAACTGGAAAAAGATTTTGATTATATGTATCTGGCCACCGGCGCTCACAAGAGTCAAAAAATGGGCGTGGACGGCGAAAACTTGAAAAATGTTTTCGGCGGCGTGGAATTCCTGCGTGAATTCAATGCCAATGAAGATAAATGGCTTAAAGGCGAAAAAACTCTGGGCAAGAAAGTGGTTGTTATCGGCGGTGGTAATTCCGCCATTGACGCCGCCCGCATTGCCGTGCGTCTTGGCGCGAGTGTAACCATTCTTTATCGCCGGCTGAAACAGGATATGCCCGCGGCTCAGGAAGAAATTAAAGCCGCCGAGGAAGAAGGAATCAAGATTGAATTACTTGTTGCTCCTCTGAAGATCGAAGGAACAAAAGGAAAGGTCAGTTCCATTACCTGTCAGCGAATGACGCTGGGCGATTTCGATAACAGCGGCCGCAAGAGGCCTGTCGTTGTTGCCGGTTCTGAATTCACCTTAAGCGTGGACGCTGTCGTTGCCGCTATCGGTCAGGTTCCCGATATGAGCTTTGTCGATAAGAAATCAGGAATCGAGATCAATAAGTGGGATTGTTACAACGTCGGCAAGGGTTATCAATCACGCACTGATAATCCCCGTTATTTTGCCGGCGGCGACGCTGTAACAGGACCGGATACGGTAATTGCCGCTATCGGCGCCGGACATCAGGCCGCTGACGACATCGACACGGCCATTCGTAAGGCCAATGGCGAACCAGCTTACGAAAAACCGGCATTGGAAAAAATTGATGTGCCTTTAATCATCGACGAAGAGAGCATCGAAGCTCCTCAAATGGCGATGCCGGAAATGTCCTCATCCAAACGCAAAAAGACTTTCGCGGAAGTGGAATTAGGCTTCAAGGAAGCGGATGCCATTAAGGAAGCCTGCCGCTGCCTGCGTTGCGATGCGGCCGTTTAATTTATAATTGAGGAAAGATAAGGAGAAATAATTTTATGTCAACTGTTAAATTGACTATTGATAATCGTCAGGTAGAAGTACAGGCAGGCTCAACCGTTTTGGAAGCGGCACGTAGCGTCGGAATTAAAATCCCTACTCTTTGCGCCTGGACGGAAATAAAACATACGCCGGGTGCCTGCCGTGTTTGTATGACCGAAGTAGAAGGTCAGCGCAGTCTACTAATTGCAGCCTGCGTTTTCCCTGTCAGTGAAGGCATGATCGTCCACACCAATACGGAGAAAGTACGTCAAGCCAGAAAAATGGTTGTAGAACTTTTACTGGCCAATCATCCGCAGGAGTGCAATTTCTGCGTGAGAAACGGCAACTGTGAATTGCAGAAAGTAGCCGAGTTTGCCGGTCTCAAAGAAGTCCGCTTCGATTACACCCAATTCCCCAAGGAAGGCATGATCGACAGATCGAGCCCTTCTATTGTGCGGGATAGCCGTAAATGTATTGAATGTCATCGCTGCGTGGCAGTTTGCGAACAGATTCAAACAGTCAGCGTTTTGACTCCTGCGTATCGCGGCAGCGATGTTAAAGTGGTTCCGGCGTTTGATTTACCCTTGATTGAATCTAATTGCATCGCCTGCGGTCAGTGCATTATGGTCTGCCCAGTCGGCGCTCTTTATGAAAAGGATGATGTTGATTCGGTCTGGAAAGCGATTAATGACCCGAACAAGCACGTAATCGTTCAGGAAGCACCGGCAATTCGCGCGGCTCTTGGCGAAGAGTTCGGTATGCCTCCGGGAAGTCTGGTCACCGGAAAAATGATCACAGCTCTGCGCAGGCTGGGCTTCGATAAAGTATTTGACACCAATTTCACCGCCGATCTTACAATTATTGAAGAGGGCAATGAATTGCTCAAGAGAGTGAAAGAAGGCGGAACACTGCCGATGATTACATCTTGCAGCCCCGGCTGGATCAAGTTCTGCGAACATTTTTATCCTGATCTGCTCGGTCATCTGTCAACATGTAAATCGCCGCAGCAGATGTTCGGCGCTCTGGCCAAAACTTATTACGCGGAAACAGCGGGCATTGATCCTAAAGATATCGTTTCCGTATCCATCATGCCCTGTACTGCTAAGAAGTTTGAAGCCCAGCGTCCGGAAATGGACAGCAGCGGGTTCCGTGATGTTGATTATGTTCTCACAACAAGAGAACTGGGCCGGATGATTAAAGAAGGCGGAATTGATTTCGTCAACCTGCCGGATGAAGACTACGATGCGCCGATGGGCGAATACACCGGCGCCGCAACAATTTTCGGCGCGACCGGTGGCGTTATGGAAGCAGCTCTGCGAACAGTTTATGCCGTTGTCACGGGAGAAAACCTGCCCAGTCTGGATGTAACCCCTGTCCGCGGTCTGGAAGGCGTTAAAGAAGCAACCGTTAAAGTAGGACCTCTGGGCGATGTAAAAATTGCTGTTGCCCATGGACTGGGCAATGCCCGCAAACTCATGGATCTCATTCGTGAAGGTAAAGCAGATTATGCCTTCATTGAAATCATGTGCTGTCCCGGCGGTTGTATTGCCGGCGGCGGTGAGCCTATTCCAACTACTAATGATATCCGTGTACTGCGCTCTTCCGCTCTTTACAAAGATGACGGGAAAGTCCAGAAGAACCGTCAATCACATGAGAATGAATCGGTTAAAAAGCTATATGACAAATTCCTGAAGGAACCTCTGGGACACAAGTCACATAAGCTTTTGCACACCAAGTATGTGCAAAGAGGCACCGATTTGCCTCATGGAAAAGATGAATAATACTTTTTATTGAGTTGGGTAAAATATAAAGAGGTTTGTCCTTTCCGGACAAACCTCTTTTTTAATGAGACTCCAATGTGACAAGCAAATAACCTAAAGGTCACTATAGGCGCAGTCAGATTGGTAAGTCGAATTATCCCACGAGCAAAACGAAGCGGGATAGTGAGACTCAAACGAATTCTAATCAATAGAGCTGGATATCTATGACCGATCAAAGAATTGAAAAAGATTTATTAGGCGAGCTTAAAGTTCCCCGGAATGCCTACTGGGGAATTCACACCCAACGTGCGATGAACAATTTCAGCATCAGCGACATAAAGGTAAATGCCAGTCTGATCAGAAGTCTGGCTCAGACGAAGAAAGCCTGCTTGCTGGCCAATCTGGAAACCGGATATCTCAACCCGGAAAAAGGTAAAGCTATCAGCACCGCCTGTGATGAAATTGCCGCAGGCAAACTATCCGATCAATTTCCCATTGATGCTCTCCAGGGCGGCGCGGGGACCTCAAGCAATATGAATATCAATGAAGTCATTGCCAACCGCGCTATAGAAATTATGGGTGGCAACAAAGGCGATTACACCATTGTTCATCCACTGGAAGATATCAACCTGCATCAATCCACCAACGATATTTATCCCACGGCAGTAAAAGTTGCCGCGATTTTACGTCTGCGGGATTTGTCCAAAGCCATAACCAACCTGCAGGGCGCTTTTCAGGAAAAGGAAAAAGAGTTTGCCGCGATTGTCAAGCTGGGACGGACGGAATTGCAGGACGCTGTTCCCATCACTCTAGGCGCGGAATTCTCCGCCTTTGCCGAAGCTTTTTCGCGCGATCGCTGGCGGACATTCAAATGTGAAGAACGTCTGCGCGTGGTGAATCTGGGCGGAACAGCCGTGGGAACGGGGATTGCCGCACCACGCGATTATATTTTTCTGGTCATTGAAAAATTAAGAGAGGTAACGGGACTGGGGCTTTCCCGTGGCGAGAATATAATGGGTGAAACAGCCAATGCCGATTCTTTTGTAGAAGTTTCGGGAATACTCAAAGCCCACGCCGTCAATCTGATTAAAATTGCCAATGATCTGCGTTTAATGAATTTTCTTGGTGAAATCAAACTACCGCAATTGCAGGCCGGCTCTTCCATCATGCCCGGCAAAGTCAATCCGGTCTTAGCGGAAGCGGCCATACAAGCCGGCATGAAAGTTATTGCCAATGACGCTATTGTTACCGATGCGGCGGCACGTGGCACACTTCAAATCAATGAATTTCTCCCCCTGCTGGCTCACGCTCTTCTGGAGTCGCTGGATATGCTGATTAGTATCAACGGACTGCTCACTGAGCACGTGCGTGGCATTGAAGCAGACAAAGAAAAATGTGAAGAATATTTTGATGCCAGCCCCATGATTATCACAGCTTTACTGCCGGTGACCGGTTACGAAAAAGCCACGCAGTTCATTACGGAATTTTCTTCCCACGGTGGAAAAAACATGCGGCTATTTTTAGAAGAAAAACTGGGAAAAGAATTGATCGATAAAGTATTATCTCCGTATCAATTGACGGCGCTGGGCTACAAGGACAAAAAATAATGGATAACACACCGAAGGGAAACCGACTGCATATCGCACTTCTGGGACGCACTAATGTCGGCAAATCCAGTCTGCTGAATTTAATGCTTGGTCAGGATATCGCTATAACATCGCCTGTTGCCGGAACAACGACCGACATTGTGGAAAAAGCAATGGAGCTTCTGCCTCTGGGGCCTGTTCTTTTTCTGGATACAGCCGGTCTGGACGATATTTCGGAATTATCCGGTGTACGCTTAAAAAAAACAGCCAAAGTATTCGACCGTACCGATGTCATCATCCTCGTCACAGAGCCGGATACCTGGACAGATTACGAGGAATCGGTTCTTAAAAAATCAAAAACCCGCAAAATACCAGCGTTGATCGTCATCAACAAAATTGATTTACATCCGCCTTCCCCCGATCATTTGAAATTATTGCAATCAAAATCAGAGCAGATTTTAACTGTATCCTGCAACGATGAAACCAGGCGCCAGAATTATCTGGAGGCCTTGAAACAGCAACTGCTGGAAGTTGCTCCTGCGGATTTTGTAGGAACACCTTCGCTCATCGGCGATCTCCTGCCGCCGGGGGGCTTGGCTGTTTTAGTTGTGCCCATTGATTTGCAGGCGCCAAAAGGCAGACTGATTCTGCCTCAGGTACAGACTATCCGTGACGCGCTGGATAACGATGCCATGACACTTGTTGTCAAAGAAAGAGAACTTGCCGCAGCACTGGCCAACCTGAAAAATCCACCCGCGATTGTTGTAACTGATTCTCAGGCCATTCTCAAAGTCACGGCCGATGTTCCGAAAGAAATTCCGGTGACCACCTTCTCCATTCTTTTTGCGCGGCAAAAAGCAGACCTGACCATCATGGCGAAGGGGGCGGCAGCCATTGAAAACTTACAGCCAAGCGATCATGTTTTGATCGCGGAGGCCTGTTCGCATCATGCTTTGGAAGATGACATTGGTCGGGTGAAAATTCCCCGCTGGCTACGGCAATATGTCGGAGGCGATTTGCAGATTGATACATCAACGGGGCGGGATTATCCTGATGATTTAAAAAAGTATAAGCTGATCCTCCATTGCGGCGGTTGCATGATTAATCGTCGGGAAATGCTTAACCGTCTGCGCAAAGCACAGGAAGCAGGCGTTCCCGTCACCAACTACGGCGTGGCCATATCTTTCCTGCAGGGTGTTATCTCGCGCAGCCTCGCACCCTTCCCTTCCGCACTTCTGGCTTTTGAAAATGAGATGAAAAATAAAAAATAAATAAAGGATAATAATTTAAACTGTGGAGATGTCTCTATCTTCATGGCCTTCAAATAATTTTCACAGAATAATTTTTGATTGCTTCGCAACAATTACTTCTTTTGTTCTTTCCCGGATTCTAAACGCTTCTTTATGGCTTTAACATATCCGGAAAGCGTATTTTTTGTTAAAGCCTTGTCGATAAAATTGGGCACCGGACCGGATGTTTCAATAATAGGCGCATATGTATAAACCGTTTGCAGACCATTGTTATATGGTTCGAGACATTCATATCCTTCTATATTTTTAATCATTGAACTATTCTTTTTTAAAACTTCGTGCTTTTCATTATAAGATGCGATTTCTTTTTCCGTAACCAAACGCCAATCCTGCCTTAAATTGGTTTTATCAAATGTAACATCGAGGGTATACCTGATGGGAGGGAAACTGAGTTTTCCTTCAATAAGGGATTCTCCAACATCACCTTTACCAATAGGTTTTATAACATGAACTGTTTTATAATAGGACAGGCCAGGAACAAATCCCCCCATAACATCCCAATTTTCAAGAACCTCCCAAACCTTTGCCGGTGGAGCATTAATCAGAATGACCCCAACAGCTCGCTTTTTCTGTCCCTTACTCTCTAACACGTAATTCTCCTCAAACACCTGAAGGATACCAGCTTCCAGCTTTGCCTTATCAAAATTGAATTTTACTTTTTGTGGTTCTGCTCCATATGCCCATACTGCAAGCACCATCAAAATGATGGAAAAGATCAACGATTTTTTCATAACTTCTCCTTTAAAGATCTATCGCTTTGTCATAGTTGATATTGAATTGATAAGACATTGCTTGTCAACGACTGCACCGTAGGAAATCCGGTCTTATATGTCAAGGAAATCTTAGCCGCAAAATATGTGATGTGGTAACTATCTTTGGAGCAAATTGTGTTGAGTTGAGTGGCTCGAGGGAATCACATCCTCGTGCCCTTCCCTTCCTCTTAATTCCCCGCATGACGGTATGACAAAAAAAGGAGGTTCTCTGTTTTTCACGGGTTATTCAATTACCTGATTGCGGCATATTATTCTATTGACATAAAAGGTCGTTGCGCCTATAAAATAAGCCCTTAGAAAATTTCTGTTTTCAAAAAATAATTTGATAACCAGCGATGGAGGATAAAATGAAACAAACAAGTAAAGTCTTATCGGTAAGCCTAACAACGTTATTTATTATCGTTGCTTTTTCATCTGTCTCACTTGCCGGGAACAAACCACCAGTGGCGAGCCCGACCACAAGCATTACGGTAGTTAAACAGCCTGTACCCAATTTAGATATTTGCAAAGATCCTGCTGTGAGCAATTTTAACGTCACGAAGACATTATCCAACGGTATCGCGACTTTCACAATGACTGGTCAGGTATGCAATAATGGGCCTGGCGATTGGAATAAACCTGACGACGCTCTTGAGGCACACTTTGATGCATTAGCTGCATATGCTCCGCAGTTCAGCTATGCGGCGGCCGGTGATGTAAAGTATTTCACACAGACAGTCGGGCCGGTTCTGAAAAAAAATCAATGCTTGACCTTTACTCAAAAATTTACCCGGGACAAGGTTCTCCAGTGGGGATTCGCACCACCCACGGCTGCCATCCCCGCTAATTCAAGACAAATGAGGCTGATGTTTGAGTTTTATGTTCGCGATGCGCAAAGTAAGATGGGTAGAGCAGACCAGCCGAAGTCGCTTGACTGTAATGCAAACAACAATATTCTTTCACAGACTTTTGAAATGACGATAAGCACGCAATAATCTGCGCTTGCCGAGACAAAAACAAAGACCCCTCAAACTTCTCTGAGTGGTCTTTGTTTTTTAGCAGTAATCAGAGCAACAGCGCCCTTACAAACAAACGATTTTGAAAAGCCTTGTAGTATTGAATCACTATTTGAGAAGTGTAATGACAAAACTAACCTACCGCGATGAAGCGCAATCATTAGATGTCTACCTGCTGCGGCATCAGTTCCCGTTTTGCATAATCAGCGTAGATTTTTTCTTTGATAAAAAAATCGAATAAATCTATGTCAATGTGCTTATCTTTGACCATTAACTCCATTATTTTAAAAGCCTCGGATAAAGTTTTACCTTTTCTATATGACCGGTCCTTGGCGGTAAGTGCCTCGAAAACATCGGCAATGGCAATAATTCTCGATTGCAGAGGAATCTCATCTCCTTTCAGCCCGAAGGGATAACCGCTGCCATCAATATTTTCATGGTGAGCGGCGGCATAATCGGCAACATGACGCAGTTTTTTGGGGAACGGAAGTCCAGCCAGTATTTTGTGTGTAACAAGAGCGTGATTGTTAATTAAATTTCGCTCCTCTTTGTTAATAGTGCCGCGTCGCACACACAAATTATAAACTTCCTCTTCCGAAAGAAGCGGTCTGATCTCTCCGTTTATACTCCATTCACGTTGGGCAATTTTTTTGATTCTGGCAATCTTTTCATCACTCATGAATTCTTCGCCTTTATTAACTTCCAGCAGAAACTGATATTCCTTGTCTAATGCTTTGATTTCCGCGTCGGCGCTTCTGGTGGTTTTGTCAGTACGCAGATATTTATTTTCAGATTGAGTCGCCGGCAGATAATCATTTTTGATCAATTTCAGGCGCGTTTTAACTTCATGGATACGATCATGCACAGTCTGTAATTTTGTTTTTTTATCTATGATATATTCAGGAGTCGTAATTTTTCCCACATCATGCAGCCATGCGGCCATGCGTAATTCCCGCATCTGATCATCGGAAAATTTTACAGCGGCGAAACACCCCTCACGTGTTTCATTTATTTTATCGGCAATGGCCATTGTTAATTCAGCAACGCGGCGTATATGGCCACCGGTGTAGGGCGATTTTTCATCAATGGTTGTCGCGATTGTTTTAATAAACAATTCAAACAGACTCTCCAAATCATGAATTAAATGACTATTGGAAAGAGCAACTGCCGCCTGTGACGCTAAAGACAGAATAATCTCCTGTGATTCAGTTGAAAATTTTATTACTTCGCCGGTTGTCGGATCCAGAGCGTTCAAAAGCTGCAGAACGCCGATAATGTCATTTTCATGATTACGTAAAGGCGAAACCAGCATTGATTTCGAACGGTAACCGGTCTTTGTATCAAACTGCTTTGTCCCTTCAAAATTAAAACCCTGAGCGTGGTAAACATCAGCAATATTTATTGTCTTGCCGGAAATTGCCGAGTAAGCGGAAACATTAGCTTTATTGGTCCTTCCATCTTTATTTTTTAAATTAACGTTCGGCCATGTTATAACCCCTCCGGTCCCCCCCATGCGAATATTCAACGAATCATTCTGAATAATCGCAAATTGAAGCTCTGTATCGTCGTCCGACATTATATAAAGAGTTCCGGCATCGGCATTGGTCAATTTGCGTGCCTCCTCCACAATTATTTCCAGAAGACGATTAATATTCTTTTCTCCGGAAAGAGCGACCCCAACTTGAATCAAATGTTTGATTTGATCATGATAGGCTCGGTAGCCGTTTTCCTTTTTGCTCATCTGCATCATATACCTTCAGGCAATTTTCCTTATTTGAGGTTATCTTCGTCGATAATTTTGACAATTTGTCCAGCTATAATTTAGATATAACAGGCAAAGTTTATTTTACCGATTTTTTCATTTTCTGATTATTTTATCCTTACATAATACTTCTATCATATATCAACTGATAGTGAAGCTTGAAGCTCATCTGCATTTCTGACATTCTACCCTACGGCTTCAATCAGGTTCTTATGGATCTCGCTGACTTTTTTGATGTCATATATTTGATGCCCTGCTGTTTAATGTGCGTATTGGGAATTGTTACTTTGTATATAATGAGCGCTTTCGTTTAATTGCTTGGCATCGGCTTCCGTTTTTTTCGCAGCATCGTAAAGATAGTGCGTGTAGGTTAGAACATCATTACTTTTCCCATATATGCAAGCAGAAAAAAGCTTTTGGCTGCATTCAGCGATCGTCGTGCTAGCGGTACAATACGCGTTTTTCTGGTCTTCCGTGGTATAAGTCTTATCCCTGCATTCGTCGACTTTTTTTCGATATATGGAGATGCTCTGTTCCAGCTTCGGGAGCCACTTGGCTATTTCTCCGCTGTTCAAACTTATGTTTTTCCCTGCTGTCTTGGCTTTTTCCATAGCGCCATCGATCATGGCTGTGTCCATGTTCATGTTGACATCGACCGCATTAATTTTGATTAAAGGTGGAAGGTTGCCAAGCTTATTCAGTGGAGCCGTGGATGGTGTGACGGCAAACGGTGTTTTTCGCGGGTTCTGATTACCCGCTGGTGCATCGGCGGCAAAAAGAGTCGTCGAAAAAACAAGTATCCATAAAAAAGTTGCATACGATAGAATGTTGGATGTATTCATGACTGTCCTCCTCTTGAATTTATTTATAAACTATTGCTTCTGCATGTTTGAATTAAGTAGACTCATGCAGACTATTACTGAATCGTGCCTTGAATTTCCAGTGTTCTGGGAGTTCCCGGCTTGAGACAATAAAAAGTTGTGTCCGAGTTGCAATCCGCGAAGTTGTGGCTCGTCATAAATTGATCTTCCGGCTGGATGGTGCACAAATATGTTTTCGCTTTGGACGCCTCGGTAGGATCAGTCAGCTTAAAAGCATAGGTCAGCGTTCCGGAAAAACCGCCCTTGGAATCAATTGCGGCACGATCATTTCCGTAGTTGGGGGGCGACATATTCTCCGTGAGAAAATTTCCATTTGCATCCTTGACTGCACAGATAANNATAAGACGTATTTTCTTCGCGTAGACGCTCAGGTTTTTCATCTGGATGGGAACAGTAAACATAAAAGAGTACTTGTAATCATCAGACAGCGCAGAGGATGCAATGATCATCATCCCCCAAAACAGGCATAAAGAGATGACAAAAACTTTCACTTTCCTGCCGGTCCAATTTTTAGTGTTTTTCATGATTAAACTCCTTTTCTATATGCCGTATTACGGTCCCAATTTCAACGCGGACCCTCACCCATGAGGGGTGTCGCGGCAGTAATATTTTTTGGTGGATCGAATAAAATAGTAGACTTGTCCATACGCAGTCCGATGGCCGAAAGAGTGCCTTGAATGTTCAAATATTTTGGCGGATCAAACGAAATCGCAGACGTGTCAACGCGTGGTCCAATGGCCGAAAGAGAGTTTCGTATATTAATGGATTTAGGCGGATTAAGCGTGAGTTGAGCGGTGTCGACTCGTGGGCCAACCGCAGACAAAGTGCCGCTTACAAAAATTCCTTTCGGAGGTGGATAGACAGAAGATGAAGCCCCCGCTGTTACAGCGGATGGAAAACTTTTGACCCGGGGGTTAGGAATGACCTTCTTCTGCCCGTCTTTAATTACCGGTGATGTCGCGGGAAGGCGCTCCGCACTTTCGGATATACCAAAAGACAGCGACAAGGCAACCAGGAGTGATACGGCACTAAGTAAATAGTGTTTTGTAGTTGTCATGGGTATTATTTAATATCACTGAATTAAAGAACGTAATTTTTTCATTTGTCCGGACAGCTCTTTCATCTTGACGCTGATATCGTCTGCTCTTTTTGGATAAAAATCCAGGTGGTTTTTTACTGTACCCTTCTCCGCAACATTGTTGATGCAGTAACCTGTCAATTTGTCCATGCACTGCTTGACTGTATCGCTTTCCAAACAACCAGCGGCCTGCTGTTCCTGCACTGAAAAACTTTTCTGTGGCGAGCAACAGCTATTCACCTGAGCCCTGTAATTGTCAAAATTATTTTCGTTGAAATGACCATCACAATTCAGCCCTAACCTCAGATCGTGGATGGAGTCTGTAACTTTTTCTATAGCCTGCGGCAGGCTGCTGCACAAGGGAAGAAGCATTGTAGACTGGTTTGCAACGAGGGGCTGTTGTAAAGGCTTTAGCGCTGCACGAACTGGTGAACCTTGTTGTGCGGCATGCGCTGTTTCAGTAAATGCCGGAAACGCACATACTGATAAAACTATCAGAACTGCACAAATCAAATTCTTCATTTTGTTCTCCTTAATTCTATTGATGAAACTATCTCGTCAATCCCATGAGTTGGTATCCTCCGGTTCCAGCCGGAGGGGGTTCAATTTATTTCATTAGATTTATCGTAATTTTCTCATAGATATACTTCTCGGGAAATAAAGACCCTGACGACTGAACACTAAACCAGTAGGAGCCGGTCCAATTTTCAAAAAGAGCGCTTGCTGGAATAGTAATGCTCGCGGAACCAGTGTTTGTCACCTTGGTAAAAAATGATGGTATGGAAGCATATCCTGAACCGGCGCCGATCATGATATCAACTTTCGGAATGGGTGGTCCTATATTCTGCCATGTCACAGTATATGTCTGACCTGTATGCAGAGTGTCTCCCGCTTTGGGATTCGTAATCTTGAGTCCGGGTATTAAGATGGAAACAGATCTTTCATTTTCGTACGTTTTTCCTTCACCCGACGCCGTTAGTTTTATCTTTCCCTGAGTATTCTGCGGGAGATAACTTGGCTGTCCCCCATAAGGGTTTGGGATCTGTTTTTTCAGGAATGCCTGTTCATTGATGGTCCACTGAAAATTGCCAGGGATGGAAAGATTTTCTCCGAGAGTTAGTTTTGTCGCATCGGACCGGATAAATTCAATCTTCATCTTGGAGCCGGCCGGAATCCCTATTGTCATCCATTTGATATAGCAGATTTGCCCCCCATAAAAGGTCACTCCTTCGTCAGGACTGACGACGACCACTTGCGGCTGAACATTTGTATTCACTTTTTGTACAACTGCGGGTTGCGCTTTTGCCGGCGCAACCGGTGCAGGTGAAGTAATCTGCCTGCCCAGGTTAATATTTTTTTGTTCAGCTGACCATACGTAAGTCGTAAAAAACAGGCAAAAACAAAGGATGATAACTGAGAATATGCCAAAGCGATTTATTTTCATTTTTTTCCTCCTTTTAGAGACGATTCTTACTTTCTACTGCACCGTCCAATCATTTACCGGCATCTGACACAGACGGTGAAAAACGGAAACTGCCTGTCTTGCTTTCCCCGATCATCCGGCGTTCCTTATCAAAGCCGATAACCAGCCAGTAATATGTTTCCCCTGGTTGAAAGATCTTTTTCAGTACCAGCTGCGGCAGTTGATAAAAACCTTTTTTTGTGTAAGCGGAGAAAACAGTCTTGCCTCCTTGTGTTTCAAAGAATTGGATCAGGTATACATTTGCACGGATGACCTGCCATTCGTATTTCTGAGAGGCGTAAGGTACTTCCGCGGCTTCGGCAGGATTCTTCAACTTCAATCCAACCGGTTTTGCGGCAGCTTCATCCGTTGTTACAAAATAGACCAGAGTGGGCAAAGGAATTCCCTGATCAGGATTGGGATTGGTGACAACAAACCGCAGCGTATGAATCCCCGTGTCAAAAGTCGGCAGGGCCGGGATGTCGGGCGTTGTTAGAGTTATTTGCTGACCGGCAGGCAGAGGTTGGCTGACGTATGATAAAAGTCGGCCGTCAACTTCCCAGTAGCCTTTCAGAAGTCCTGATCCGTTATATCTGATGTCCGCATAGGCTTTTAAATCTGGTGCATACTTCATCACGGTCGTTTCCGACCTGCCGTTTCCGAAGTACAGTGAAAGACGCCTTATGCCGAGCGTTCCACCCGTCTCTCCCGAAACAGTCATATTGATTGTTGCCGTCTCAACAGATAAACCAAAAAACTGTCGCCGATAGAAAAATTGCGCTGTGCCTGACTGGAGCACTTTCTCCATAATGTTCACCGGGATGACGACGGTTTCCGTAACCGTTCCGATTCCGCCTGTAATAAATGTTGTCAGGGGCACGTTATTAAACCCGATGGTGGTATCAGGAGTGAAGTATATGCCCTGACTTGACATCTCGTTGCCGGAACCGATAATGGTGGCGAATCGATAGGTAATGACCACCGTGTTGGTCTGACCCCGGACAACATTAACGGAAGACGGCGTTACTGTCACAGCCGCCTGAGAAAAAGAGGGAGCGAGGAGTCCAGTCAGGATCAAGGCTAGAATGGCTAAGATACATTTTTTCATAAAGGTTCCTCCATTTAAAATATTACAGGTATCGCCGCTTCAAGTACGACAAACAAACTGAACTCGTCCTTATTCATTGCCACATTTATTTTGTCGTCCGTTTTCAGGTAGCTGAAACGCAAACCCACTGTGGGCTTGACAAATGTTTTCAGGTGATCATTGAGCCGATAAGCAAGGGTTGCCCGCGCGTTCCATGTTCCGCTGTCCACAGAGTTATTGTCTGCTGTTGATGCCGTATAGGTGCCGCCTGTATCAAAGGAGATTCTATCGTGGAAAAAGCGTGAGCGAAAGTCAAGATTATAGACAAAGGTATCTGTCCAAACGTTCGTTGCATGATTACGGGTTTTGGACCAGGTGAAAGCCGGAGCAATGGAAAGATTGGGCAGAGCGTAGGCCGCCATGGCGGCATAAACAATGTTCGTCGTGTCGGCATCCGCAGGAGTCTTGTCGTTGATTATCGAATAAGACGGCGAAAAATTGACAGAAAAGCTGCCCTTCGTGAAACCAATTCTACCCGAATAGGTGTCGGTGCTAGTATCAATACGCGTACCTCCGACAGGTTCCTTTGAGCTTTCCTGCAAAATCTTCTGATATGTGAATCCCAGGGGAACATAGGGAATTTTGTTGAACTGATAAGAGACATTTCCCTGAGTGCTGACAATTTCCGGAAAGAGAGGATCTGATTCGACGTTATCCGAATAGCGGGATGCCATCACGCTGAGATTCTGATCTGACAGGTTGATGCCGCTCTGCAGGCTGAAACCCTGCCTGTCTTTTGCCAGCGATGGATTCCCGATTACGCCGTAGTATTTTCCGATGTATTCGTACAGCGCGTCGTAGGTGAACCAGTTGACGGCGCCTCCGATTTTAGCCCTATAGGCGGAGGAGCTTCTTTTTTCAAACTCATCGGAGTTATCCGGATCGTATCGCGTAAAGTCGGCTTCCATTTCTGTCCTGAGACGATTCTGTAAAAAATCTGTGGTCAGCAGAAAACCGACGACATCGCCTTGCTTGTTTCCTGTGGTCGTTGAATTTCCATATACATTTGACTGTGTAGATGGCGGTGTTATGGAAGCGGGAAGTCCCGAAGCAGACGGATCCGTTCCTGTCACATAAATTGTCCGGACATCAACTTTATTTTCAAAAAGTTTAACACCAGCGGAGGCGCCGAAGATGTGATCTTCATTCACGTTGCCTATGCCTATACCGCCGTCGACGCCATAGGTCTGCGCACTGCGGGCGCTGAAAACATTGGCATAAACCGGACCTGCTTCACCGTTAAACATGGTTCCTTTTCTGGAAAAACCGGCGATTGTGTACGGTGTTTCATTTATCATGATATCCCCTGCACTGAGCTTCATTTTGACACGGTCCTTTTCGTAGTTACCTGTGAACAGCCAGTTGGCAACATTAAACCCTTTTTTCAGCGGGTCCGTAACAGGGATATCCTGATCGAAGTATCGCACATTCGTTGTTAAAGAGACATTCCACGGCCCTTCTTTCACCCGGCTTTCCGATGCCAGATTTCCCTCGATTTTGGAGCTTGGATAGGCTGCCGTTGTTGAAGGAGCAACATTCTGACCTTCGGTGTATACCGGTACGGCTGCATCGGCTGTGCTGTCTTTTCTTACAAGTGCTCCTTCGTATAGAAGAGATACATCATTTTTGGAATATATCTCGCCGAACTTTTCCGAATGGCGGATACTGAAATTAACGGCAAATTGATGCGGCAAATTGTCCGCGCCCGTATAACTGACGGACAGAGAGTGACTGCCTGTAGTGACCAGCGTTTCCGGCCGGTAAGTAAACCCTTCAGCGGTCACATCCATGAGCTGTGTTATGTCTACTCCGTCGAGCATGACAACATACGATCCAGGAGTCAGGGGACAGCGGAAAACACCTTTGATTTCCGGACGCTTTCCAATGACAACGGTGTTTTCAACGGGGGAGGTAATAATGATGCATTCCTCTGCCCAAGCAAAAGCCGGTGTGAGGAAGCACAAAACGACGATGACGAAATAAAACCAATTAGAAAACTTTTTGACCATCAGGCAATATCTCCTATGGTTTTTTATTTTTAAGAAATGAACCCTGTCTGTTCATCTGTTGTTCTGGACAGGGTTTCGCGTGATGAAAGGCAAAATGCGGCGGCTCCAATAATCTTTTCCGGTAGTGGAGACCGCCGCAAAAGATTATTTCATCTGACCCAAACTATTTTGCGAAGGCGGTGGGGGTGTCGGTTGTTCCGGTGTTGTGGGAACGGCATTCTTTTGGATTGACCCTCTTGGATTTATTTCCACTGCTGGTTTCGGCGGCTCCGGCTGCGGGTTCAGCCACGTCAGACCGTTTCTTGTCGTTAGCTTGACTTTGTCACCGACCTTAAGGCCTTTAACATTGCTTTCAATGGTCTTCACTTTGCCCGCGTTGTCCATTACCGTTATCTTGTTGCCTTCGATCTTAGTGATCGTATCTGCAAAGGCCAGGCTGGACAAGCCATAAACAACCGCTGCAGCAATGATCATAATAAAAATTTTCTTCATCTTTATTTTACCTCCTTAATATTTTGTTAGATAGATCTTATTCACAACCCGTATCAGGGGATCATATTACGCAGCTGATTTATTTTGTCATGCAGCTGTGTTATTTTCGCATTGACATTATTGGTCTTCTGCACAGATTGAAACAACAAGCCATTTAGAGAACTCCGCTGTGGATATTTGCTGATACAGTGTTTTATTACTTTTTCCATACAAAGACTTACGTTATCACTGTTAGTACATCCTGCATTCTTCTGGTCCTGCACAGTAAAGCTCTTATTTGGTGAGCAACAATCCTGCACATAGCTCCTGTAAACGCCTGCTACGTTTTCCGAAGTTCCTGGAAAATCTATGCTCCCCTGGTTAGTGTACGCCTGAACCGCTTTGGGTACATCCGTTTGAGCTAATTTTATTACATCGTTTATAGTATTAACAGTAGCAGGACAGATAATAGGAGGCAATGAACCTTGTAATATGAGAGACTGTTGCAAGGGCTTGATTGCCGGTGTGCTGGTCGCCGGAGCCTGTGTAGTGGCTGACGGAACTGAATTTTGAATTTGTTTCGGTACTATGGCCCGTTGTTCAGCATATGATATGTTAGTTAATGAAACGAAAAACCATACGGCCGCGGTAATCAAAATTACTACTTTCAAGTGTTTCATTTTTGATCTCCTTTCGATGGTCCTCATAATTTAAGACATTGCTTCTGAGTGGTTGAACTATAGGAAATCTGGTCTTGTATGTCAAGAAAAGCTTGTCCACAAATTTTATAATAACCCACCTGACAATTATTGATTAAACATAATATAAA
>DCVU01000126.1:4025-5046 GCA_002327415.1 Smithella sp. UBA2180 | reverse complement strand
AGAACATGATGAGTACCTTGACATCGCGGGTGTGCGGAACCTCCTGCGTGATATTTTGCAAGCGTTGCTTATACGGGCACATCCCTCCTTGACAGAGGCCATATTTGTGCTTATTCTAAGGAAAATTTAAAACAAGGTGAGCCGATGAAATCAATAAATAAAACGATGATAGAGCATGCTGTCAAAATCGCGCATGAAATAAAAGCCAACGCTCTTCTTGTGTGTGTTGATGTCATCAATGATACCAGTCTGATAATGGATGAAATAAAAAAAGACATGGTCTTTATTATTGTTTCCCGCGAGGATGAAAATGTATCAGACGAGATGAAGAAAAATGCGCAAATATTATACATTCCCAATGTAAATTTAACGCGTGTCGGAAAAATAAAAATTGCCATTGCCAAGGGAATAGTTTTGGGGATTCTGAAAAGAGGGGATAAAGTGGTATGTTTAAGTGGAGTACCCAAATTCGGTTATGCCGACAGCATTTTTGTTCTTGATGTGGGCAAAGAGTTTGAGATTTTAACATCTGATTTTATCAATGATGTAATTGAAAATGTTCGTCCGGAAGTTTTCAATGCTGCTCTTAATCTTGCCTGCGAACTAGCCTCGCAGGGGAGGGAAAGCAGAAAAGTGGGAACGATATTTGTTCTGGGAGATGATGAGAAAGTCATGCAGCTTTCCCAGCAAATGATTATAAACCCGTTTCAGGGATACCCGGAAGAGCAGCTTAATATTCTGAATCCGGAACTTGAAGAAACAATTAAAGAATTTTCCGCAATTGACGGCGCATTTGTTATCAAAGAAAATGGTGTGCTGGTGACTGCCGGAAGACATCTTAACGCCGCGCTGGACAGCCGTGATTTTCCCGCAGGCTTAGGCAGCAGGCACATTGCCGCCGCCGGTATTACCAGCGTGACGAAAGCCGTGGCGATAGTGATTTCCGAATCTTCAGGAAACGTAACCGTTTTTAAAAACGGCAAACTTTTTGTGACCATCGAAAAACCAGTGGAATAATGAG
>DCVU01000126.1:0-3959 GCA_002327415.1 Smithella sp. UBA2180 | reverse complement strand
TTAATAAAAGGAAATAGAATATGCGCTTTGACAAATTTACTTTAAAAGTCCAGGAAGCTTTTCAGGAAGCACAGTCGCTGGCCGGTTCTCTTGGTCATCAATCCATTGAACCGGAACATCTTCTTGTTTGCTTTTTGCGGCAGGAAGACGGCATCGTAGGCGCCATTCTCAATAAGCTCAATGCTTCTCCTCAAAAAATTGAAAGGGAGATTGACAGCTATCTAAAGAAACAGCCGAGCGTTCAGGGCGCTGGTGAAGTTTATCTGGGAGGCAGGCTCAATAAATTATTCGATAAGGCGATGACT
The DNA here is from genome assembly GCA_002327415.1 of Smithella sp. UBA2180. Lineage (GTDB taxonomy): Bacteria > Desulfobacterota > Syntrophia > Syntrophales > Smithellaceae > Smithella. The sequence goes on along the minus strand of DCVU01000126.1, from coordinate 3,654 downwards.
GGAGCAGCGCAGCTCAAGGACGAATACGTGAGCGCAGAGCATGTGATTGTTGCTATTGCCGAAGAAAAAGAAGGTCAGGCCGGTAAAATCCTGCGTCAGGCGGGTGTGACCAAAGACAGTATTTTTAAGGTTCTGGTGGATATACGCGGCAATCAGCGTGTGACCGATCCGAATCCGGAAGGCAAGTATCAGGCGCTCGAGCGCTATGCCCGGGATTTCAATGAACTGGCCAAGAAAGGTTTATTTGATCCGGTTATCGGACGCGATGAGGAAATACGCCGGATTATGCAGGTGCTCTCCCGTCGTACAAAGAATAATCCGGTACTCATCGGCGAACCGGGTGTAGGCAAGACGGCCATTGTGGAAGGTCTGGCGCAGCGCATTGTCAACGGCGACGTGCCGGAAAATCTCAAAAACAAACGCGTGATCGGTCTGGATATCGGCGCTTTGATCGCGGGCGCGAAATACCGCGGCGAATTTGAAGAACGCCTGAAGGCAGTGTTGAAGGAAGTGATCAGTTCCGCAGGTGAAATAATTTTGTTTATTGACGAAATACATACCGTCGTGGGAGCTGGTGCATCCGAAGGTTCAATGGACGCCTCCAATATGCTCAAGCCCGCTCTGGCCCGTGGCGAGTTACGCTGTGTGGGCGCGACCACGCTCAACGAATATCGCAAATACATCGAAAAAGACGCTGCTCTCGAGCGCCGTTTTCAGCCGGTGTTGGTTAAGGAACCGACGGTGGAAGATACGATAGCCATTCTGCGCGGACTGAAAGAGCGTTATGAAGTGCATCATCGAGTGCGTATCAAAGATTCGGCAATAGTTGCCGCCGCGACTCTCTCGCATCGTTACATAACCGATCGTTTTCTGCCGGATAAGGCTGTTGACCTGATTGACGAGGCGGCGTCGCGTTTAAAAATTGAACTGGACAGCAAGCCTTCGGAAATTGACGCTATTGACAGAAAAATTATACAACTGGAAATTGAGAAGCAGTCGCTGAAAAAGGAAACGGATAAATCAGCTAAAGAGCGCCGCGATAAGATTGAAAAAGAACTGGCTGAACTTAAATCCAGTGTTGATCAGTTGAAGGTGCGCTGGTCCAATGAAAAAGACATAATCAATAAAATCCAAAATACTAAAAAGCTGGTTGAGGATTTGAAAAAAGATGAAGACAAGGCCCAGCGCGAAGGAAATCTGGAAAAAGTTGCGGAAATCCGTTATGGCAAACTGGTTGCACTGGCTAAGGAACTTCAGAAAGATCAGAAAAAACTGGAGGATATTCAGAAGAACAATCAGATGCTCAAAGAAGAGGTGGATGCAGAAGACGTGGCTGAAGTTGTTTCCAGTTGGACAGGAATTCCGATTTCCCGGATGATGGAAAGCGACGTACAGAAACTGATTCATATGGAAGAGCGTCTGAAGATGCGTGTGATTGGTCAGGAAGAAGGCATCAGTGCGGTCTCCGCTGCTCTGCGCCGCGCACGCTCCGGTCTGCAGGATCCTAACCGCCCCATCGGATCTTTTATTTTTCTGGGACCTACGGGTGTCGGTAAAACCGAACTGGCGCGCGCTTTGGCGGAATTCATGTTCGATAATGAACAGGCGATGATCCGTATCGACATGTCGGAGTATATGGAGAAACACGCGGTGGCGCGTCTGATCGGCGCTCCTCCCGGTTATGTCGGCTATGATGAAGGCGGTCATCTGACTGAGGCTGTGAGACGTAAACCTTATAGTGTTCTGCTTCTCGATGAAATAGAAAAAGCGCATCCCGATGTGTTTAATATTCTTCTTCAGATTCTTGATGACGGACGTCTGACAGATGGACATGGCCGGACGGTAGACTTTAAAAATACGGTGGTGATCATGACGTCCAACGTAGGCAATCAATGGGTTCAGGATCCGTCGCTCACTGATGAGGAAAAGAAGAACCGTTCGATGGAAGCGCTGCGGGCGACCTTCAAACCGGAATTTTTAAACAGAATAGACGATATCATCATGTTTTCCGCGTTGAAGCTGGAGGATATTTATAAGATTGTTGATATTCAGATTGCTCTTATTGACAAACGTCTCAACGATCGCAAATTAAGCCTTGAATTGACAGAAGAGGCAAAAAAATATATAGCCGAGCATGGTTACAGCCCTGTTTACGGTGCACGGCCGCTGAAGCGTTTGCTGCAGAAACTAATTCTGGATCCGCTGGCTATGGAAATTCTGGCCGGTAAGTTTTCCGACGGCGATAAAATTGCGGCAGGTTTATCTAAAAAAGGTGAAATAACTTTAATGAGGCTCGCTAAAGACGAACGCAGTGAAGTCTGAAGCGCAAGCCGAATTATCCCCGGAGCGTAGCGGAGTGGGATAAGCGATTCACTGACAAAATAATTTGGAGGATAGTAGTGGGTAACTCGATAAAAACCGTTCTTTTATTGGGGGCGTTGACAGGATTATTGATGTTTGTCGGCGGCCTTATCGGGGGAAGGGGAGGTGTTTATATAGCCTTTATCTTCGCTTTAATTTTAAATTTCGGCAGTTACTGGTTTTCCGATAAAATTGTTTTGAAAATGTATAAGGCTCAGGAAGTTTCTGAAAGTGTGGCGCCTGATCTTTACAGTATTGTCCGCAATCTTGCGTTAAAGGCCGCCTTGCCTATGCCGCGGGTTTATATTGTTCCCGGTGAAACAGCCAATGCCTTTGCAACCGGACGCAACGCGGAACACGCGGTTGTCGCCGTGACTGCAGGAATAATGCGGATTTTGAATAAAGAAGAACTCGAAGGTGTAATCGCCCATGAACTTTCCCACATAAAAAATAAAGATATGCTCATTTCCTCTATTGCCGCAACTATAGCAGGAGCAATAAGCATGCTGGCCACTATGGCTCAGTGGTCGGCCATTTTCGGCGGCGGCCGCAGCGATGATGACGATCACGGCGGAATAATCGGTTTAATAGCTATGGCTATCTTTGCACCGCTTGCCGCAGCCGTTATTCAAATGGCCATTTCCCGTTCCCGCGAATACATGGCCGATGCCAGCGGCGCGAATATCACTAAAAATCCTTATGGACTGGCTTCCGCTCTGGAAAAACTTTCCAGAGCATCACAGGTTATTCCGATGGATGCCAATCCGTCAACGGCGCATATGTTTATTGTCAATCCGCTGACGGGTAAATCGCTGATGAATCTTTTCAGCACGCACCCTCCGATGGAGGAAAGAGTTGCCCGTCTAAGAAGCATGAAACCATATTAGAAAGTAAATTTTCCGCACAGCGGCAAGGAGAAAAATTATATGGAAGAAGAAAAGAAGGAATCAGGATTTGTAGTAAAGGATAAACGTCTTTTTGATGAATCGGGCAAAGAGCGTTCGCAGAAAGAGACGCAGTCTTCAACTGCCGAGGAAAAGCCTAAAGTTAGGGAAAGTCCGACAAATGAGCCGAAACAAGAATACGATTATCAAAAAGTTAACTTTACTAATTTTGTCTTATCGTTGAGTACTTCTGCTTTTTTTCATTTCGGAGATTTTCCCGATCCAGAAGGGGGAAAAACAGAAAAAAACTTACCGGCTGCAAAACAAACCATTGATATTCTGGATATGCTTAATGAGAAGACCAAAGGAAATCTTGACGATAACGAGGGCAAGTTAATCCAGGGAGTTC